>JBECKU010000159.1:0-5441 GCA_040235385.1 Candidatus Sulfobium sp.
GAATATCTGTGGCGCCATGATGTTCGAAGGAGACGATGCTTTGAAAAAGGTCGGTGTACTTTCGGGGGGAGAGAAAAGCCGGGTGTTGCTCGGAAAACTGCTCGTTAAACCGGCCAATATGCTCCTGCTCGATGAGCCCACGAACCATCTGGATATGCAGTCGACCGAGTCTCTTATGGACGCTCTCGAAGCTTTCCCGGGGGCGGTGGTGATCGTTGCCCACAGCGAGATGATCCTCCATTCCATGGCCGAAAGGCTGGTTGTATTCGATGGAGGGGAGGTGACCGTATTCGAAGGCACCTATCAGGATTTCCTCGACCGCGTAGGCTGGAAAGACGAAGAAGTGGACGTTAGTGCATCCGCGAAGGGTGCCGACGACCAAAAAAAATGTCCGACCAAAAAAGACTTGCGGCGTATCAGGGCCGAAATCATCACGCAAAGATCTCAAACGCTCGGCCCCATGGAGCAGCGGATTTCGGATATCGAGAGTTCGATTATGCGGCTGGAAAGTGAAATGGGGAAAGACAACGAGTTGTTGGTGGGCGCTTCGATCAAAGGTGACGGAGTATTAATAAAGAACCTTTCCATCTCCGTTCGAAAGGCGCAGGAGACCATAGAATCCCTTTTCGACGAGCTAGCGCTTTTGTCCTGGGAATTCGAGATCAAGTCAAAGGAGTTCGAAGAGAGGCTTTCCGAAGTCAATCAGGCCTGAGTCATCTATAATATATATACGCCGAATTTCTTCAGACTGTCCATCAATGCGCTGAGGGGTAGGCCGATGACATTGAAATAATCTCCTTCTATCTTTCTGACGATTACCGAGCCGAGTCCCTGGACTGCATAAGCCCCTGCTTTATCCAGAGGTTCTCCGGTCCTTACATAGGCATCGATTTCTGCCGGCGTAAGCTTTTTAAAAAATACTCTCGTTTCGACCGACCTCGATATCCGTTTCCCGTTAGCGGTATCGAAAACCGTAAACCCGGTAATGACGGAGTGAGATTTTCCATTCAGCATTTCGAGCATTCGTTTTGCTTCTCCTTCCGTGTGGGGTTTCCCGAGAAGACTGCCCCGAAAGACGATAAAAGTATCGGCGGCAATCACGACTGCATCACGATATTTAGCTGAGACTGCTTTCACCTTTTCCCGGGATAAAAATTTCGCCAGATCGTGGGGAGGCATCCTATGATGCAATTCTTCCTCGTAGTCGGATACGTCCACACGGAATTTCAAGCCCGTCAGCGTGAGGAGTTCCTTTCTCCTCGGGGACGCCGAAGCGAGAATCATCTGTCTTTGATCACGCATACTGCCCCGCCGCGTGGCCGGATGCCCAGGCCCAGTGAAGGTTGTACCCCCCGAGCTGGCCTGTCACATCCACGACCTCACCTATGAAAAAAAGCCCCGGAACTTTCTTCGACTCCATCGTCCTCGACGAAAGTTCATCAGTATCGATTCCTCCGAGCGTCACTTCCGCTTTACCGAACCCCTCAGTGTCTTCAGGGATAATCTTCCAGCAGTGGAGGAGAGAAGAGACATTCTCCAGTTCTTTCGTCGAATAATTACGCATCGGTCTTGAAGGAAAGTATATCTCACACCATTTATGAATGAATCGCCGGGTAAGCAAGCCGGAAAGAAGATTTTTTAGTTCCGTCCCGGTTTGATGTTTTGACAACAGGAGCCCTAATATATCCTTTCCGGGCAGGAGGTCGATGACGACGGGATTGCCTTTTTTCCAGTAAAGCGAAATCTGAAGTACGGCCGGCCCGCTGAGTCCCTTATGAGTAAAAAGTATATTGCCCTTGAATGTCTTTTTATTGCATGAAACACGTGCATCGAAGGAAATTCCGCTCAGTTCCGAGAAAAAAGGCCTCTCTTTTTTGTTGAGGACGAGAGGGACGAGGGCCGGCCGGAGGGACGTGACGGCTATACCGAATTCTCTGGCGATGCGATGGCCGATGTCGGATGCGCCTAGCTCGGGATATGACAACCCGCCGGTGGCCAGCACGACAGATTCCGAGAGAAAAATCCCCCGGCCCGTCCCGGTTTTAAACAAACCATTCTTCCTGATTTGTAGCACCCCGCAGTTCAACTGTATTTCAACTCCGGCTTTTTCGACCTCCCTGAGCAGCATTTTCACGATATCCATCGAACTCTTTTTGCAGAACAGTCTTCCCTGTTCCTTCTCAATAAACGGGATCGAATGTTTTTCGATCAATGAAACAAAATCTCCCGGAGTAAAGCGCGCCAGGGCCGATTTGCAAAAATGAGGGTTGCCCGATACGTAATTTTCATGTTCGACAATCCTATTGGTGAAATTGCACCTGCCGCCGCCGCTCATGCGGAGTTTGGAGCAGACCTTCGCCGCCCGGTCGAGGACGAGTACGGATCTTCCCTTTTTCGCGGCCTCGATGGCGCATAACAAGCCGGAAGCACCGGCACCTATGACGATTACGTCTCTTTTCATAGTCGATATATTATACCGGACTTCGTAGCTTGTTCAGGTCCGCGTCTCAAGTACAAATCAGAAAGTATTTCAGTTTTCCTCCTGCACAATAATTGATTCCATATCGCTTAAATTTAAAGCGTTATTATCTCCTTCTCATAGCCCACACAATTCATAAACTCTCTGTGAGTTGAGGGAGGGATATAGTCTCTCTGTCATTCTCGCTCGTCCGCCAAGGGCGGGCAAGCTCCGAGGCTTTTGCCTCTTGATTTAATGAATACATACTGTAGGACTACCTATCTGCCGGCAGGCAGGTCGGCAAAATTTATCCGCCTTTGGAGGAGAAACAGTTCGAAAACTATATCCCTCCTGGTTCCTGTCCCACCGGTCTGAAATTTGTGAATAATGCAGGTTAGCCGATGAGCGGCGAATAGTTCAGCACGTTTTCTTTTGTGAAAAGCTAACAGGCTAAAGTGTGGTATACTAAAACGTATACCGCAGGGGAAGATTTTCCGGACGGCATAGCTTTCCTCTCGGAATCATGAACATATTTCGATTTGCAAGGGGGCATTATTTGGCTGGAGGCAGCGGGGCGTATAAGAGCCAGAAGAGAAGAAAGGAATTATTGAGACAAAAAAAGCAGGAACAAAAGAGGCAGAAACGCTTCGGCAAGGATGCAGGGACAGACAGAAGGGAAGAACCTGAGCCTTCCGGGGATCGGCCTGCAGAATCTTCTGAAGAGCCGACGGGCAAAGAGTAAACAGCCTTTTTGTTGCGAAGACCTTCCTCTTTAAGCAATATTTACATCGCGTTAATATTGGTGTCATATTTAAGGACTCCGATGCTCTTCTTACGATAACCTATTGTGTTGAGAAACGCTCTATGTCACGTAATGGGAGGCAAAAGCGGTTTCCAGCGCCATGGGACCCGCCGGATACGGATGAAATTGGCGGTTATCGGGGAAGCGGTCTCCTTTCGCTTTCTCCGGAAAGGAGAAGAAGATGGCAAAAAAGCTCTATGTCGGGAATCTTGCCTATGACGTAAGTGAAGATGATTTGCGCGAGACGTTCGGAAAAGCAGGGGAGGTCGAATCGGTCAAAATAATCACCGACCGGGAGACAGGTCGGTCGAAGGGTTTCGGTTTTATCGAGATGGTCTCGGACGAGGCTGCTGCAAAGGCGATCGCGGAATTGAACGGAACGGCCTTAATGGACAGAAACATTACGGTAAGCGAAGCCCGGCCTCAGACGGTCAGAAGCAGGATGGGGGGAAGAGGCAGGCATGACAGGCCCTTTGGGAGAGGAAAGGGGCCTGACAGGTGGAAATAAGGGTAGACGGAAGTGACATCGAAAAGGCCTTAAAAGTTCTGAAGAGGAAACTCCAGAAGGACGGACTTATGGGGGATTTGAAGAAGAGGCGTTATTACGAAAAACCATCCGCCAAAATGAAAACGAAGCAGAGACTGGCCCAAAAAAAGAAAGCCAAGAGCGCCAGAATGAGCAGAATGGGGAGAAGCGCACCGGCTGCCGGCAGCAGGAAGTAAGTTCATTCTGCAGGCTGAAGGATTTCAACATCCGGATCCTGCAAATTTTGGTGCAGAGATCTTCATCTCTTCATCTAAGCAGCGATAAAAGTGGGACGCGAATACCGCGTCCCTTCGCATTTTCTGAAGCAGTTAAGTCCGGAAATATAAAGATCTCGCCGAGATTAAATTAAGATTTCATAGGAGGCAGAAATAATCTCCCCTTCTATTATTGCATTCCTGGGTCGAAAATAGTGGAGCCGGGAATCGGACTCGAACCGACGACCTGCTGATTACGAATCAGCTGCTCTACCAACTGAGCTATCCCGGCAAGTGACAGATAGTTTAGCAGAAATTCTGCAAATATTTCCGCAATACCAGGGTTCGGCTTTCCTGTTTAAGCCGCCGAAATGAATAAAAATTTTTCTTGACACAGACCTTATGTTCCAATACTATGACAATAGAAATCGTTAATAAGTACATAAACGATCTTAATTATTTTACCGACGGGGTTTACGGGCGCTTGTGATATTTGATAAATGAGCGTTCAATAGTATCGGGTTTCATACATCCCGCTTTCCTAAAAAAAGCAGGAGTCCTTGTTAACTGGCTGTTAATCACTGTATGGAGGTTAACCATGAATGTATCAAGGAGAGATTTTTTGAAATTGACGGGCGGGACTGCGGTAGCCGCAGGCACTGCCTGCACGGCGCTGTCTCCCAAGGAGGCGGAGGCCAATGAGCGCCCATTCCGGATAAAGGATGCGAAAGTCACTACGACTATTTGTCCTTTCTGCGCAGTGGGATGCGGAATCCTCGTTTACACCAAAGACGGAAAGATCATCAATACAGAAGGAGACCCCGATCACCCCATTAACGAGGGGACTTTATGCTCAAAAGGGGCCAATCTCTTCCAGGTAGCCGTAAATCCGAAACGGCTGACGAAGCCGCGTTACAGGGCGCCGGGGGCAACGGAATGGAAGGATGTGGAATGGGACTGGGCTCTGGACGAGATAGCAAAAAGAGTGAAAGATACCCGGGACGCAACATTCGTGGCAAAGAACGCCAAGGACCAGCAGGTCAACCGCTGCGACGGCATCGCCCATGTCGGCAGTGCCGCTCTCGACAATGAGGAATGCTATCTTCTGCAGAAATGGCTTCGATCTATCGGGCTTATCTACATTGAACATCAGGCGCGAATATGACACTCCGCAACTGTAGCGGCTCTGGCAGAGTCGTTTGGTCGCGGTGCAATGACGAACCACTGGATAGATATCCAGCATTCGGATGTAATCCTTGTCATGGGAAGTAATGCTGCAGAAAACCATCCTATCTCATTCAAGTGGGTCACGAAGGCGAAGGACAATGGGTCAAAGCTAATCAGCGTGGATCCGAGGTTTACCCGGACGTCGGCAAAGGCCGATATATTTGCCGCCCTCCGCTCCGGAACCGACATCGCCTTTATCGGCGGCATGATCAA
>JBECKU010000038.1:0-3067 GCA_040235385.1 Candidatus Sulfobium sp.
TCCCTCACCCTGCCGGGAAAGATTGTCTTCGCTGACGGCGTTCCTATTGCTTAATCGATCATTCGATCGGATATATGCAATGTGCCGTAAGAATTTTTGGATTCTCCCTCAGTGCGCGACAGAGCGGATATTAAAAACTTAAGTTTTGGCATCTCAATTCCCCTGATCTCTATCCGCCTGTTCCCTCAGTATCCCTATTCGACAACCCATACAATACATTCTCCCCGAATTTCCGGAATTCGACCCTGATCTTTCGGGTCGAGACGACCGCATCTACTTCCACAATGCGGAAGACCGGAACTTGGAAGAAGGGCAATGTCGCCGATTGTCGCCTTCACACAGATACCGTTCACGCCGCACCGTCGGTCCATTCCTCCGTGGCTGGCAATCAGTGTTGAGCAACCCGAATCCCGATTCCATAATTAAATAGGGACACATCCCATTTTAAGACCTTATCCCCGCCATTTCGAACGTGGCCTTCCAACAGGAGAAGCTATCAGTTTTCTTCCCACCCTGTTCTCAATTTCAGAAACAAATTCTACTGTGCCTAATGGCCTGCCCGTTTTCACACTCTGCCGGATGTCCTTTACTTGTCGTTCAGAAATGCCCGATTTCACGAATTCGACGTAGTCATTCCTTTGATCCTCGTGGAAAAGATCGCCCACCAATACAGGATCATGAGTAATGCCAAAATGGGCAGGAGCGCTGGAATACGGGTAAACCTCGGGTGTTTCCACGAGGGCAGCGCGGACAGGGTTTTGTTCTATGTAGCGGGCAACAACCCAGAGATATGCTTCCTCATCAACGATCGTAGAATGGTATCTGCTTGCCCAGAGCCTTCCTGTTCGCCCATACTTTCTGTTTACATGTTGAGTATAACAGAGTGTTAACCCCTGCATCATTTTGTGGAGCGATTCGCCTGAAGATGGTCTTACAAGAAGGTGAACATGATTTGTCATGAGACAATAACAGTTGACGGGGGTATTCCATTTTTCCGAATACCTTTTAAGAAGATAAAGATACACTGCCCTATCTTCAGGGCCAAAGAAGACATTTTCCCGGTTGTTGCCCCGCTGAACAATATGATGCGGGAATCCCGGTGCGACCGCCCTCGCTATTCTCGGCATAAAAACAGTCTACATTAATGAGCTTTTCAGGTCAATAAAAATGGGATGTGTCCCTATTTATTTTATTATTTATTTTATTGAGACAAATGTTCGACGAGGATCTTCAACCCTATGCCGATCAGGATGACACCCCCGGCGAGCTCGAGTTTTTTCTCGAAGAAGTGGCCGAAGCGGTCACCGATATAGACACCGAGAAAGGAAAGAACGAAGGTGACGAGACCGATGACGAGGGCGGGTGTTATGATCATGACTTTGAGGAGAGACAGACTAAATCCGACGGCAAGAGCGTCTATGCTTGTAGCTATCGAAAGCATGAGCAGGGCGGCGATCTTCGGAGGATCATTTCCTCTATCTTTCCCGTTCATCTTCGCCGATTCATATATCATTTTCAATCCGATGATCGCAAGCAGTGAAAAAGCGATCCAGTGGTCAACCCCGGCGATGACGTCGCGCATATTATATCCGGCAAACCAGCCGATGACGGGCATGAAACCCTGAAAGAAGCCAAAAAAAAGAGCGATGGTGAAGGCGTTTTTTGGGCGTAGGTCGCTTATGGTGAAACCGCTCGCAACGGAGACGGCAAAAGAATCCATTGCCAGTCCGCATGCGATAAAGAGCAGCGTGATGAAATCCATGGGTGAAATTATACCATTCCATGCCCCGATGACTGTTTTATGATACTTACAAAAACGCAATGCGGATAACGAAAACTCCCATCCCGTTATCTTCCCGTCTGGAATATTCCAAGGCGGACCTTGCCCCGACTCCGGGAATCATAATTAAATAGACGGGATTTGACTGCTCGGTGAAACTATGGCATAATTCCTGTAGATTAGGATCGGCTGTATTTTTCGAGACTGGTTGTAATCGTGAGTGCAGCTCTTCAGGAATTATTCGTGGGAGAAATATGAAGGCAGCAAAAGGCAGTTATTTTACGACCGTATTCCTGATCGCGGGCGTCGCATTTCTTCTGTATTCTGGCACCGCGCCGGCCCAGATGAACTTCCCCTATAAGAAAGATGACTGTGTCAAATGCCATCCGACCCCGGTGAATGATATAGCGTCAGCGGGCGGGAAACACAAAAATGTCCCGTGTGTGGGCTGTCACCTCGGCCATCCTCCGGAAGTGGAGAAGCCGATCGCGCAGTGCAACAGATGCCATAAGGAGACGAGGAGGGACCATTTTGAACTTCAGAACTGTCTCGGATGTCACAGCAACCCTCACACGCCTTTGACTATTTCATTCGACGACAGAGGCTGCCTGAACTGCCATATGCTTCAAACCGAGAAGCTCAGGGAGGGTAAAAGCAGACACAGCAGCCTCCAATGTTCCACCTGCCATAGTGTCCACCGCATGATCCCGGAGTGCTCGCAGTGTCATACTCCTCACTCTGAAAAAGTTGTCGCCGGCTGTGAGAAATGTCATGACGCCCACATGCCGAAGGCTGTTACCTATGCTCCTGATATCCCCTCCAAAGACTGTGGATCATGTCATCAGAAGGCTGCCGAACTCCTCAGCGCCGGCAATTCCAAACACAAGTCTTTCGAATGCGCTTTTTGCCATCAGGAAAAGCACAGGATGATACCCGCGTGCCAGGATTGCCATGGCTCTCCTCATCCGGCGGGTATTATGAAGAAGTTTTCCGCATGCGGCGATTGTCATAACATTGCCCATGATCTTCTGTAACAGGACCGAAGCTAATCGCCTCTATTTTCGTTGTTCACCTTCTTCTTGCATTTGCCTATTGACTGCTTCAGAGAACTGTGACATAATTCTGTCAAATTTTGATTTGACGTCTTCTTATAACTATGCACCGCGTTATATACGGGATATAGCGCAAAAATTACCAGGAGGAGAAAATATGAAAGCACTGAAAGGCAGCAATCTTATGGTCGCATTAATATTTCTGATCTCAGGGATCTCGGTGTTCCTGGTTTAT
>JBECKU010000111.1:0-15892 GCA_040235385.1 Candidatus Sulfobium sp.
TTCCGCAAGGAAAACCCTGGAAGCATTTCATTGATCACACCGAATTCCGGATGGAGCAGCGGCTCACCGCCGGTCAGAAGGACCCTCAATCCCTGCAACTCTTCAAACTCCCGCAATATTTTTCTTATCCTGTCTGCGGAAATGTCCAGCGAACCACTGCTTCCGATGTAACAGTGCCTGCAGGCGAGATTGCATCTGTCCGTGATCTGCAGTTCGAGATACCGGAGAGAGGGATCGGGAGACTTCCGGAGGGGCGGATGTCTCTTCGATATTTTATCGGTGGTCAGGACCCCCTCGGCCAGACAATATTCGGTAAATTCATTTTTACCGGCCCCACAACCCCGGTCCGACGCGCACTCACGAAGAAAAGAAAAGGAATCTTCGTCGAGTTCATAAAGTTCGTCACTTTCCATCTGATAGACCGAAGGCGTCTCCAGCCATTTCAGAACGGCCCCCTTTGTGAGGAAAAATGTCATACTTTTATTATACCGGACTGATGTTTCTGGTATGATTTTAAAATGGACAGGAAAGAACTCCGGCGTCTCGTCTGCAAAGCCCATTGCGCTTACTATAAGCCTCTGAAAGACGAAGGACTCGCCTGCCTCGGTTTCCTGGTAATTGAGCGGTTGTTTGAAAAAAGCGGGGACCGTCCCTCTGGCAAACCTGAGAAATTATCCTGGACCATCACGGAATCGATTCTTTCAGAGGACCTCTGCGTCGGATGTCCTTATCGCGCGGAGGACTGTGATTTCGCCGCAGAGGTCGAAGGCGCCCTGCCCTGCGGAGGTTTTATTTTCCTCGGAATTCTTCTCGAAAAAAAAATACTGTCCCGGCATGAACTGCAAAAGACCGTAAAAGACGTTCTGTACGAAATAACCGGAAAAGACTTGCATTGATAAATCACTATGATACAATCGGAAACAAAGGAGGAGGCATGGAAAGATATTCTATTAATGAGGTCCTCGAACAGGCTGTGCAGACGGAAAAGCTCGGATATGAATTTTATTCATCGATGTCGGAGAGGTTTACCGAAAACAAGGAACTCGGGAAACTATTCGATACTCTTGCTCTAAAGGAGCGGAGTCATGAGAAGAGGTTCCAGGACTTGAAGCAGACCGTGAGGGACAATAAATCGACGGACTGGGACGAAGTATCGAAATATCTGCGGGTCATCGTAGAATCGGAATTTTTTATCGGAAAAGAAAAATCTCTTCCTTCCCTCGAGCATGTCAACACCGTCCCCGAGGCGGTGAAATTCGCACTCGGCTTCGAAAAGGAAACACTCCTTTATTTCTACGCGGTGCGGGATGTCGTTCAGGAAAAAAGTGTCGTCGATGAGATCATTTCCGAAGAGAAAAGCCATATCGCATGGCTCGGAAAATTTAAGAACGGTCTCGCGGCATGATGTGACATTAAGAGGGCTTGATGGACTATACGATAAAAATAGGCGGTGAGGCGGGACAGGGTATACAGACCATAGGGGAGACGCTGGCCAGGGTCTTTTCGAGGACCGGTTACCATGTCTTTACCCATCAGGACTACGAATCCCGCATAAGGGGAGGTCATAATTTCTACCAGATACGCTTCTCCGAACAACCCGTCATGTCCTCCAGAGAAAAGATCGATATTATCGTCGCCCTCGACAAGGAAAGCATCGAATTCCACGAAGAGGAACTGAACGAAGGCGGAAAGATAATCTATGACTCCGGGACTCTGAAGAAGAAACACGAAGGTGCCCGCTTCATCGATATCCCTTTTGAAAGTCTGGCGACCGAACACGGAAGTAAGATCATGGCGAACACGGTCGCCGTTGGGGCGGTTCTCGGCATGCTCGGAATAGACCTTGGCACTTTGGATGAAATTATCGGAGAGATCTTCAAAAAGAAAGGACAAGACGTTATCGATTCAAATATCAAGGCATCAAAGGCCGGCTATGATTTCGCGGGAAAATATTGCGCTGATTGCTCCTTTAAACTTGAGAACACCGATTCTTCCCGCAGAATGCTGATCAACGGCGTCGAAGGGATCGGGCTCGGGGCGGTTGCGGCAGGCTGCAAATTCTACGCGGCCTATCCCATGACCCCTTCCACCGGCATCATGAACTACCTGGCAGGGAAGGAAAAGGATTACGGGATTATCGTGGAACAGGCCGAGGACGAGATCGCGGCGATCAACATGACACTGGGTGCATCATTTGCCGGGGTGAGGGCCATGACGGGGACTTCAGGCGGCGGTTTCGCGCTGATGGTGGAAGGGGTTTCACTCGCCGCGATGACGGAGACGCCGGTTGTAATCGCCCTCGGTCAGAGACCGGGGCCGGCTACTGGTCTGCCCACGAGGACGGAGCAGGGAGAACTTCAGTTCGTTTTGAATGCCGCACATGGAGAATTCCCAAGGATTGTCTTCGCCCCGGGCACGCCGGAGCATGCATTTTTTCTCACGATCAAGGCTTTCGACCTCGCAGAAAAATACCAGATACCTGTATTCGTTCTCTTTGACCAATACCTCGCCGATTCCCAATGGACATTCAAAGGGTTCGACCTGTCGAAGGTCGGCTATAAAGACTACCGGCTAAGAGGGGAGAAATTCGGAAAGCTGAAAGAATATAAACGGCACGCTTTTACGGAAAACGGGGTCTCTCCATTGGGTGTCCCCGGCGATTCAAGACATGTCGTGGTTACTGATAGTGACGAACACAGCGAAGAAGGGCATATCATCGAGGACGCTGAAACGAGAATCAGGATGGTCCGAAAGCGGGTCCATATGAAATTTCCCCACATCGGTAAAGAAATCCGGCCCCCCTCGCTCTTCGGTGACGAAAAGCCGGACATCGTCGTTACGGGATGGGGGTCGACTTTCGGCGTTTTGAAAGAGGCGGTAAATCATTTATCCGGCAGAAAGATCGCTTTGCTGCACTTCAGCGAGATTTTTCCCTTGCCTTCAACGGAGGAATTCGACTACCTGAGCCTGTTGAGACAGGCAAAAAAAGCGGTGTGCGTCGAAAACAATGCGACTGGACAATTTGCGCGGTATATGAGTGCCGAATCCGGATATACATTTACTTCCAAAATCAATAAGTTCGATGGAAGACCGTTTCTTCTGGAAGGACTGGTCGAGGACCTGAAGAAGCAGTGCGAATAATCTCCTTTTTTATTGCGAAGCGTGTCGGGAATCCCTCTTTCATCGCCTCATTATAACTTCAAACTGAAGGCTTGCATTTCCACGGCAAAGCCACCTTGAATATTCTTTACCGGTCACATATCATATTCCTGAATGATTACGGAAGACCGGTTTTCATGATCGCGGTATCTCTGCAGTCCGGCAGCAGCGGCAATTGTATATATGTCGAGGCGGGCGGTATAAAACTGCTGTTCGATGCGGGCATTTCAGGCTCTGAAGCTGAAAAAAGGCTCAGGGAATGCGGTCGCGATATCAGGGATGTGACCGCCCTGATTATTTCCCATGACCACTCAGACCACGTCCGTTATGCCGGTATATACGAGAGAAAATTCGGCATTCCCGTATATATATCTCCAAGAACTCTCCAGGCCGCCGAAGAGCATGTCCCGTTGGGACGCATGCGCAATGTCCATGTCTTTTTTCCGGGAGGCGTCCTCAACTTCGGGGAGGTATCTGTCCGAACGCTCCCGACACCTCACGACGGCGTTGACGGCTCCGTATTCATAGTGGGTTACGGCATGAAACGTCTAGGAATATTGACAGACCTCGGCCATGTTTTCGATGGGCTTGAGGAAGAAATTGCCGCCCTCGATGCAGTTTTTATCGAAAGCAATTTTGATGCCGTCATGCTCAGAAACGGCCCTTATCCTGCTTTTCTTAAACGTCGTGTCGAGGGTCCCTGCGGACACATCTCCAATATCGAGGCCGCAGAACTGCTTCTGAGAGGAAACCGTCTCAAATGGGCGTGTCTGTCACATCTTTCAGGGAACAACAATACTCCTGCAGTTGCTATCAGGACACACCGGGAAGTTATAGGCGGCAAACTCAAACTTTATGCTGCAAGCCGCTCAGCGGCTTCGGAAATTCTGAGAATATGATGCCTGTTATTTTTGCGAAACATTGGAGCGGGACCCGTTAAGGTCCGAAATTTGGGCGGGACACACGATATTTCTTGCAAATGGCCCAAAGAATCTATAGAATGTCGATGGATACGACCTTGTTCTACGGGATAAATTGATAATTGATATGGGATCTAAAATACGCATTATTGCAAAAATGCCGGCAGGAATGGAAAGCAGACTAAGCTTCGGAAGTGATGTATACGACGTCCAGACGGAAGATTTGGGCGAAGGGAAGTCTAAAATCGTTACCAGAATTTTCAGGGGCGGGGAAGTGGTCCATGTTGTAACGTCCGACTACACTCATCCCGGCGGGAATACCAGTCTTGACAAACTCATTGAAGACCATCATAAGACAGTCATCGAACAGTTTTTTCAGGAACGCCCCAGGCTTAAGTCAAAACCGCAATATGCCGCGGAATTGAACCGCGTCTTCTCAAAGAACGATCAGAGGGCCGCTCTGGAAGTTGTCAGAGAGGCGCTCCTGGCATTTCCAGCCGACCCTTTTTTCAGGTCCCATTGCGGATTCCTGGTCGCTTCAGTCGAGAAAAATCATCGTGAAGGTATAAAAATGTGTGAAGAGGCTATAACTCTCCTTCGGAAATCCCTTCCCGATGATCTGGAATTCTTTTATCCGCTCTTCTATCTCAATCTCGGGAAAGCCTTACTGAACGCTGCTCGCAAAAAGCAGGCAATGGGGGCTTTTCGGGAAGGTCTCAAGTACAATCCCCGCGATCCGGATCTTTTGTCCGAAATGAAAAGATTTGGGGCGAGGAAGGATCCCGTTTTTTCTTTCCTGGAGCGCGCCAATCCGATTAACAAATTTTTTGGTAAAATAAGGCACCGTCTTCAGACTTAAAACCTGCCCTGAAAAAGTGAGGTTTCCGTCCTAAAGACCAGACATCAAAAAAGAAGGCGTACACAATGTGCACGCCTCTTTATATCCAAACTTATTTATTCGACCAAACTGGTCTTAGCAACCTCGCGGGCTTCAACCTCCGCCCGAAAAAAGGCTGCTCGTTTCGGCCCAGCTCAAAGCCCCGGAAAGTTTCAGTTGCTTTTCTCCGCAATTCGGACACGGCTCCTTCTGAAGCTCTATATCGCTGTTAATGACGGTCGCATACTGTTTTCCGCATTTCTGGCATGTGCATTTATTGTAGGACATCTAAGTATTCCTCCATTTCGCGGTTTTCACATCAGTTGCATTGTTTCTTAATTATACCACATACCTTGTCAGTTTTCATCACTTTTTCCCTTTCTGAAGCATACTATTTGTCAAACCCGAAAAATGCAGATATTGATCAAAAATCTCTTAATTCGATGATATATTAAGATTATCCTTCATTGCAATCAGGATAAATATATGCAAAATTCCATTCTGCCAGAGCGCACGAAGGTATCAAAAAAGAAATCTTTTCACAACATCGGCATTTTTCTATCGCACTTTGACTGCCCGCCACATTATTTCTTTTATTTAATCATACTCGTTCATCTTTATTTTTTCCATCTCCGAAGGACTCTCCTGATTTTTGAAAACTTCGTA
Source organism: Candidatus Sulfobium sp. (assembly GCA_040235385.1). Taxonomy (GTDB): domain Bacteria; phylum Nitrospirota; class Thermodesulfovibrionia; order Thermodesulfovibrionales; family UBA6898; genus JBECKU01. The sequence goes on from JBECKU010000111.1 coordinate 5,623, forward strand.
ATATAGGAGCGGAACAGCCAGCAGGGTGAGCGCCGTAGCCGACACGGCCCCGAACATCATCGCTATGGCCAGACCCTGGAAAATAGGGTCGAAGAGCATGATGAAGGACCCGACCACAACAGCGGCCGCGGTCAGAATGATCGGTCTGAACCGCACGGCCCCCGCCTTGATAAGTGCTGCTTTCAGCTCCCCCTTGTCCTTCCATTCCATCCGGACAAAGTCCACCAAAAGGATGGAATTTCTCACAATAATCCCGGCAAGAGCTATGAACCCTATCATGGAAGTCGCGGTAAAAAATGCACCGAACATCCAATGACCCGGAAGGATGCCGACGAGAGTGAGCGGTATCGGAAACATGATGATCAGCGGCGTAACGAAATTACGGAACCAGGCGACCACAAGGACATAGATAAGAACAAGCACAGCCGCAAATGCAACTCCCAGGTCTCTGAATACCTCGTAAGTTATATGCCATTCGCCGTCCCACTTCATCGAATAATTCTCTTCCAGCCAGGGTTGGGCGGTGTAATATTCCTTCAAAGGATATCCGTTTTCAGGCCTGATATCAGCGATCCGGTCCTTCATCTTGAGAATAGCGTAAACAGGGCTTTCCGCTTCTCCGGCCACGTCGCCGGTCACATATACAACCCTTTTCAGGTTCTTATGATAAATGGCCTTATCTCCGATTTTTTCATTCACTTTCACCAGTTCCGAAAGGGATACCAGTTTGCCTGCGGAATCCGGAACGGACACTTCACTCAGAGACGGGACGCTCGATCTTTCTTTTTCTGGCATTCTCACCAGGATCCCGACCGGCTCCTTCTCTTTCCTGAAATGAACAAGACCGGCAGGCATCCCTTCAAGGGTCCTCAGACTCTTCGATATAGTTTCCGTAGAGATACCGTTTCTGGCGGCCTTGTCCTTATCGACCCTGAATTCAAACTTCTCCTGGTCCGCCTCTACATACCAGTCCACATCTACAACTCCCCGGGTGTCTTCGAATATCCCTTTTATCTCACGTGCAATTCTACGTTGTCGCTCCAGATCGGGCCCGTATACCTCCGCCACAAGTGTGCTGAGAACCGGCGGACCGGGAGGTATTTCCGCAACCTTTATACTCGCATTGTAACGGTCACCGATCACCTTAAGGCCGGGGCGCAGCCGTTTTGCTAAATCATGGCTCTGGGCCTTTCTCCGGCCCTTTTCCACAAAGTTGACCTGAATATCAACGACGTTGCTCCCTGAACGTAAATAATAATGTCTGACGAGACCGTTGAAATTGAAAGGGGCAGCCGTTCCCGCATAAAGCTGATAGTCGGTGATTTCGGGAATGGTCTTTAAATACTCTCCGAGTTCCTGTGCAAGACCGGCGCTTTCCTCAAGTGTAACGCCTTCAGGCAGGTCGACGATCACCTGAAGTTCGCTCTTGTTATCGAAGGGGAGCATCTTCAACTCCACCGCCTTCAGCGGGATGAGCAGAAGTGATAACCCAAGGAGCAGTACGACCGCTCCGAGGGCGACAAAGCGTTTTGTCCTGCTGTCGAGCAGAGGTCCCAGGAGTTTTTTATATACTCTGAGAAGACCTTTGCCTTCTTCATCGTGACCCCCTTGTTTCACGCCTCTCAATACCTTGTAGCTCATCCAGGGACTCACGATAAAGGCAATGAGAAGGGAGAAGATCATCGCAGCGGATGCCCCGACCGGGATGGGGCGCATATAAGGACCCATGAGACCCGAAACAAAAGCCATCGGCAAGAGAGCGGCGATCACCGCGAAGGTGGCGAGGATCGTCGGGTTGCCGACCTCGTCCACCGCGCGGACAGCCGTCCGTCCGCTTATTTCATTCATCCTGAAATGCCGATGAATATTTTCTACGACCACGATCGCGTCGTCGACCAGAATTCCTATCGAAAATATGAGAGCAAAGAGGGTCACCCTGTTCAAGGTGTATCCGTAAAGATAATTGATAAAGAGCGTAAGGGCGAGCGTAACCGGCACAGCCACTGCGACGACGATGGATTCCCTCCAGCCCAATGCGAGCGCGATCAGTATGATAACTGAGATTGTCGCGATGAACAGGTGTTCGAGAAGCTCGTCGGATTTTTCCTTAGCTGTTTCTCCGTAATTTCTGGTTGTGGTTATCTGTATGCCGGAAGGATAAAGCGTCCCCTTCAATGCAGCGACCTTCCTTAAAGCATCGTCGGCCACGTCGCTGGCGTTTGTGCCTTCTTTTTTCGCGACAGTTATTGTGACAGCCTCGTATAGTCCGCCCTTTTCATACGCTGCCGGTATCCCGGCAGCTTTTGCCTCCGGACCGAGTCCCATAAAGACATAATTCGCGGGTTCTTCCGGGCCGTCCATAATCGCGGCAACATCCCGGAGGTAGACCGGTCCTCCGTTATATACCCCGACTATGAGTCTCCCGATCTCTTCAGCATTCTGAAGGAATCCGCCGGCTTCTACGAGATATTCCCGGTTGTCTGAAGCAAATTCACCGGAGGGCAATAAAAAATTGGCCTTTTCGAGCGTTTCCATGATCTGAAATGACGAGATATGGTAGGCCCTCAACTTCACGGGATCGATGACTATCCTTACCTGCCTTTTTTGACCGCCGATCACGGATATTTCCGCGACTCTGCTGTCTTTCTTTATTTCATCCGAGAGCTCAAATGCTACACGCCTCAGGTCATAGCCGTGATACCTGTCGCTCCAGAGCGTAAGCGTGAGAATGGGAACATCGTTTATGGACTTCGGTTTCACCAGCGGCCGCGAGACACCCGGCGGTATCATATCGAAATTCGAAGCCAGTTTGTTATAGAGTTTTACAAGGCTGGCCTCCATATCTTCACCGACGTAAAACCTCACGATGGTGAGGTTCATGCCGGGTCTCGCAATGGAGTAGACATATTCTACGCCCTTTATCTCCCAAAGAAGCTTCTCCATTGGGGTGGTAACTCGTGATTCCACTTCTTGTGCAGACGCTCCGGGGTAAGATACGAACACATCGACCATCGGGACAACGATCTGCGGCTCTTCCTCTCTGGGTGTAACCAGGACCGCGAAAACCCCGAACAAAAGCGACGCAAGGACGATGAGGGGAGTAAGCCTGGAAGTGATGAACGCCTTGGCTATCCTGCCCGATAATCCGATTTTCTTCATGTAGCAAGTTCCGGCCTGCTGAAGTTCATAGTCCCGGTCTGTCTTCCCCGGCCGTCTCTGATACTGTTTTCAGATCGACGGCAATTCCGCCGTCTTTCGCGCGTCCGACGCCTTCAATGACCACAGAGTCTCCCGGCTCCAGGCCGGAGAGGACCTCTACCTTATCCCCGAAGGATTTTCCTGTCCTGATAAGCGTATATGAGATGACCGACTGCTCATCCACTGTATAGACGCCGGTGAGCTGTCCTCTTTCCGTGACAGCCCGTCCCGGTACGAGCAGGACCTCTCTTTTTCCGACAGGGATCGCAACCCTGGCATAGAGACCATTTTTCAGACCTTCTCCTTTCAGTTTAATCTTCACCATGAAAGTCCTGCTCATAGGGTCTACGGATGGAACCACCTCTTCAACTCTTCCCTCGAGTTTCCTGTCGACTGCATTCAGATATACATCCGCCCTCATTCCGGCACTGACGGTACCGGCAAGTCTTTCATCGACGTTTATATCTATTCTGTAAGAAGAGGTGTCTTCGATAGTGAGAAGAGGTGCTCCGGGAGAAGCCATACTGCCGGCATCGATATTTTTTTGGGTGACCACACCGGTCACTGGAGATGCGATCCTGGCGAAATCGAGATAAACTTCCGCCTCGGCCTTCGCCGCCTGTGCACGCTTCACTACGGCTTCGGCCCGCTCCACTTCCAGTTCAGCCACATTCCGTTTAGTTTCAATCTGGTCCAGTTCCTGCCCTGTAAGGGCTTTTTGTTCATGAAGGTTTTTGTATCTCTCGTAGGTTACCCGCGCGAGTCTCGCGTTCGCTCTCGCTGCTTCAAGTGCCTTGAGGGCCTCATTATATGCTTCATCCGCAGCCCGGACTTTCTGCGTCATATCCCTGTGGTCCAGCATCAGCAGCAGCCCGCCCTTTTCTACATGATCACCCTCCTCAACGTTCAAAGATTTGACGGTACCCATAATGCGACTCGATATAAGACTGATATTCCCGGCTGTCACCGTTCCGGCAGTCTCATAATACTCATCGACAGTTGAAGGACTTACAATTTCTGCCGTTATGCCGGTCACCTTCGTTCTTTTGATTTCCGTCCGGCCGGGTTTTATCTTCTCATTACAACCCGGCAGGGCGACAATTACAGCTATGACAAGAGTTAAAAGAAAGACTTTACTCACCATGCCTGCTCCTCCGGTCCTATTCAATTTCCATAATTTATGCCGAAATCCTGGAGAATTGTTCCGCTTTGATAGAAAAGTTCCGCTACAGACGTCAGATATGCCGCTTCTTTCTCGACGACCGCGGCACGGGCTGAATCCAGGTTCGTCTGGACATCGAGAAGATCGACTATAGTGGAAAGCGAGTTCTCATATCTCACTCTGACAAGACGCTCCCCTTCATTGGCGGCGGCAAGAGCGGTCCTCGCAAGACTGAGACTTTTTTCTGCTTCTTCCACGCCGAGATAAGAATCGTAGACACCGAGATATATCTCTTTTTTCAAGCCTTCCAGATATTCTCCGGTTTCTGCGATCCTGTGCTTTGCCTGCCGCCTCTCGTGCTCGCGTTTAAAACCGTCTAAAATCTCCCATCTCAGGAAGGCGGTGATCTGCCAACTGTCACCTTCGGAACCAAGCGGTCTTTCATGATCATTCAACTGATAGGACCCCCCGAGACCGACGACCGGTAGATAGCCTGCGTCAGCCATCTTCAGCATATTTCCCGCATTACGATACTTTGTCTCCAGGGACTTCAGGTCCTTCCGTGAGGCTGAAGCCTGATAATAGTATTCCAGTGACTTCACGTCCAAATACAGCCTGTCTTCAGGTACATCAACCGGTTCGGACAGACCGAGAAGCAGTCCCAGTCTTCTTTTTGCCACCGCAAGGTTTTTCCTCGCCTTTACCAGTCCCTCCTCGGCGGAGGACAGCGCGACCTCAGCTCTCAATTTGTCGGAATAAAGGCCGGTCTCCGAATTATAGCGGGCCTCCGCGATCCTCAGATGTTCTTTTGCGTCCCCGACTGCCCTGCGAGAGACATCGACGTACGCCTTTGCGGTCTGAATGCCGAGATATGCCTTGAACACCTGCATGGCTATCTCCGCTTTTTTTCTTTCGAATTCATTCCCCTTTGCATCTGCGGAGTTCCGCGCCATTCTTATACCAATGTATGCCCTGGGAGCGAAGAGGGGCTGTTCGAAAGAAATGGATGTCTGGTAATCATTGACCGGATCCGGAGCGTTCAGAGAGCCGACGGCAAAATCTGCTTCTTTAAACCTCGCCTGGTTGAGTTTTGCCATAAAGGCAAAAGTCGGGTTATTCGTTCTCATATACCTCTCCTCGAACCGCAGTTTCGGAAGGAGGAAGCTCCTCGCAATGCCGACTTCCTCTTCTTCCGCACTCAGCGACTCGCTGAAGGCCCTGATCGCATGGTTGTTGGCAAGTGAATAATCGAGGGCCTCCCTAAGCGACACCACCCGTTCGCCGGAGCCGGCAGGAGCCGTACCCGTCAGAACAAGAGCCAGAACGATTACAGACAATAGTATGATTCTCACTTTCCCGCGTCTGCGTCCCGGGACCATTACCGTTTCACTCCCTTTCTGCGCTTTTTCATAAACTCGGAGAATGTTCTCATGTCGCATTTGCCGGTCTTTTGCTGGAACTTTTCACAGTCATCGAGTGATTGCAGGTCAACTGCTAAAATCCTATCAGATCCCAGGGCCTCCTTCAATGCATCGAGAAGCCCTCTCTTTACCGGATCCATTTTCTCCTCGATGGAATAAAAAACGAGCTTCCCGTCCTTCCTCTCCTTGAGAAATCCGGCCCCGTAGAGGAGATTCAAATTCCTCGAAACAAGCGGCTGGGAAATCCCCAGGATTCCCATGATCTGGCAGACACATAATTCCTTCTTGGTAAGCAGCATGAGAATCCTGAGACGTGTCGGGTCGGAAAGCAGTTTCAGTGTCTTCGCCGATTTAATCATATCATCATATAAACATATGTTTATATGTTTTGTCAACTGATTCTTGTCGCGCCCGATCTTCACCTTATTTAATGAAATAGAATTGCCACGGAGACACAGAAAATCCTTTATGACTGCCTAATTATATTTATCTGCCTCTGTGCCTCTGTGTCTCCGTGGCGAAATCTTTTTGTTACGGCTCAGCGGGTATAATAATAGTGAGAAATTAACACAATGATGAGATACCACGTCAAAGATGAGCTCGCAAAAGAATTGGCGCTTAAAAAGATGAGGCGCTTCGCGACCCTGCTGCTCGTCCTCATGCTGGGCGTGTTCTTCGCTACAACGTATTATGCGAAAACCTATCCGTGGCTTAATTTCCTTAAGGCGTTCTCTGAGGCCGCGATTGTGGGCGCCCTTGCCGACTGGTTCGCCGTCACCGCCCTCTTCCGTTATCCATTCGGTCTCAGGCTGCCTCATACAGCGATCATCCCCACGAACAAGGACCGGATCGGAGACAGCCTTGGAGCTTTCGTTCAGGAGAACTTTCTGACCCCCGAGGCGGTGAGGGACAAGCTGAGGACTATAGATATTGCCGGAAGAAGCGCAGACTGGCTCTCGAATGATGCAAATGTGGACCGTGCCGCAGAGGAATTGAGCTCATTCATTCCCAAGGCTCTGGTATTGGCCAATGACGAAGAAGTCAGCAACTTCCTCAAAAAAAATATCGTCTCAGGGATGCGATCCGTCGACCTGGCACCTCTTCTGGGGGATATCCTGACGGTCCTGACTTCCCGTAACAAGCATCACGCCCTTTTTGACCGCACTCTCGTCTTTATCAGGGACCTGTTTGAGAAATACAAGCCGGACCTTCAGAGCAAAATCACAAAGGAAAGCAACTGGTTCATACTTCTTCTGGACGGCGACACCATCTTATATAACAAGATTGTATCGTCAATAAGGGAATCCCTTGACACGATCGCGTCAGACCCCGATCATGAACTCAGAAAGAGTTTCAATGAAGGCCTCCGGGACTTCATCGGGAAGTTGAAAACGTCGCAGGAATATATGAACAAGGTCGAAGAAATAAGGGAAGAGATCCTCCAAAACCCCGTCCTCAATGACTATTTGGAGAAAGTGTGGGCGGATATCAAAACAATGGTTCTTGCTGATGTCGGCAAACCTGACTCCAGGATAAAGGCCCGGATGAAGGCTACTCTCAGCACTATCTATACAGGCATGCTCGCCGACCCGGTCATCAGGGAAAGAGTGAACGTGTGGATCCAGAATGCGATCATAAACACAATCAGCAAGCACAGAAACGAGATTAGCGGCCTAATCTCCGGGAAAGTAAAGCAATGGGATTCCAAAACGCTGACAGGAAAACTCGAACTTGAGGTCGGAAAGGACCTTCAATACATCAGGATAAACGGCACCGTCATCGGGGGCTGCATCGGTCTGCTGATCTACCTGGTAACGCTCTTGTTATAACGGCAGTGGTCAAAAGAACGTCCTGGAAACTTTTCGGATGTCTACCCCCCGGAAGTCTCCCTTCTTTAATAAATCGATGAAGTTGTCGTAAGTGACTTCTTCTTCAAATTCCGTATAACATGAACCCACTTCTTCCGGAGCATGCGCGTCGGAACCGCCGGTATACGGGAGCATCAGATTCATCGAAACCTCCACGGCTTTCGCATTGAAAGAATGCATGTTGCATCCGTTGTATCCTTCTATCGCTGAAAATCCCTTCACCCGCTTTATGGCATCCCCCAGGCTGGCGCCCCCCCGGTAAGGGTGGGAGGGGATCACTACGCCCCCTGCGGGATTTACGATCCCGACGATCTCTTCGACCGGCAGGTGTCCGGGGAGCAATTTATCAGTATCCAGCCCGAAAACGAGGCAATGCCCCTCGGCCGAAGAATATTCAACGCCACGGAAGATCCGTATCCAGTCCCGATATTTTTCCCTCAGCTTCTCCACCGGCTCTGAGGCGGAATAATAAGAGTGCTCCGTAAAGGCAATCCCGTCCAGGTTCAGTTTTATCGCCTGAAGCACGGACTCTTCTGCTTCCGAGTCATTGTCGCCGCTGAATTTGGAGTGTACGTGAAGATCGACCCTGAATTTCATGACTTTTATAATAACAGGTATCGGAGACTTGGTGAAATTAACCCGCTTTCTTAATATTTGCTGTAAAATGAACCGATATTTGCGATGAGAGAATTCGAATTCAAAATAGCTGCTGCGGATTCCGGTGCAAGAATCGATATTAAGGCGGCTGAACTCTCAGGTCTTACCAGGTCGAGGGTCCAGCGTCTTATCGAAAGGGGCCTGCTGAAAGTAAACGGTTTGGCTGTCAGGGCAAACCATCGTACCAGAACCGGGGACGACATTCTAGTCACCGTCCTTGATGAAGAGGCGGTACTCGTGCCGGAGGACTTACCCGTCAACATACTTTATCAGGATGATTTTGTCTTTGTGGTCGACAAGCCTCCGGGCCTGGTCGTCTACCCTGCCGCGGGTCACCCAAGCGGTACTCTGTTGAACGCCGTCGTCTTTCACAGTAAAAGGCTGGCTTCCGTCGGAGCCCCTTTAAGGCCCGGCGTAGTTCACCGCCTCGACAAGGACACCTCCGGAGTAATGGTCGTGGCCCTGGACGACAGAGCATATTTCAGCCTCGTCGAGCAGTTCAGGCGGCGTACGATCCGGAGGAAATATATCGCCATGGTGTACGGGGCCTTGAAAGGCGAAGGGGGAGAAATATCCCTCCGGATCGGCAGGTCGGAATCAGACAGGAAAAAGATGTCTACAAAGGTCCGAAGAGGCAAGGAAGCCGTTACCATCTGGAAAATAAAGGAAAGACTTAAAGGCGCAACCCTCATCGAGGTGAACCTCCGGACCGGCAGGACACATCGGATCAGGGTCCATTTCGCTTCCATCGGCCATCCAGTGCTCGGCGACAGGACCTACGGAAGAAAAACATCACTCGAGATCGGCAGAAGGAAAATCATCTTCCCAAGGCAAATGCTCCATGCTTCTTTGTTGGGCTTCACTCATCCGGAGACAAAAGAATACATGGAGTTCAATACGTCGATCCCGCAGGATTTCGAAGACTGCATCGAGAGTCTGAGACAGTCTTGAGACAGGTTAGCTAGGCAAAAAGCGGGCAGCCGTGCATCCTGTACTTTTTTTAAATGTATCAGATAATATAATGTTTAATACAGATGGTAGGGCTAGGCTGCATGGGCCCATTACAGGCCATGAACCCGGGAGGTACGTGAATGAAAGCAGAAAAAAGGGATTCAGGAATAGCCTTGGTCGGAGATCTGCCATGGGGCAGTCACTTCTGTCAGTTCTATCAGACAAAGAAGGATTTGACAGACGTGCTTGTGCCTTACTTCAGAGCCGGCTTGGAAAACAACGAGCTTTGTATCTGGGTCACATCCGACTTTGTCACTGATGATGACGCTTTTAAGGTCATGAAGAAGGGTGTGCCCGGGTTCCGCGAATACCTCGCGAGTAAGCAAATGGAGATATTTTCATACACTAACTGGTATCTCAAGGGAGGCAAATTCGATCTTAAGAGAACGCTCAGCATGTGGATGGAAAAGCACAACGAGGCCTTGTCGAGGGGATTTGCCGGGCTGAGGGTAAGCGGCAATCCTTACTGGATCGACAACAAAAAGGACTGGGACGATTTCGCCTGTTACGAGGCGGAGATCAATAATGTAATAGTCGGCACTAAACTCCTCGTCCTCTGCACTTACTCTCTCAAAAAGTGCGGCGTGCCGGAGATATTGGACGTCGTCAAGAATCATGAGTTCGCCCTTGCCATGAACAGAGGCGCGTGGCAGATCGTCAGCATGCCGGCCTTTAGTCACAGCAACTAACGGCCCTGGCCTGCCCTTATCCGGAAAGGTCTTTTTCTTAAGATAAGAGCGGCAAAGAGAGTACACGACAAAACTAATATCTATATATGCGGTCTGTTCATTTTGACAATAGAAAAGCCGGTATCTCTATAATCGGCGATCTTCCCTGGGGTGCCCATTTCTGTCAGTTCTATAAGACCAAGAAGGACCTCCTCGACATCCTTGTGCCTTATTTCAGGGCCGGACTGGAGAACAACGAATTTTGCGTTTGGATCACTCCGGAAC
>JBECKU010000173.1:0-3401 GCA_040235385.1 Candidatus Sulfobium sp.
GTGTGTTCCCGTACATGGGGTGATTTATCTGGGAAAGATCGATATAGGAGTGGCAAGATACGCCGCACTCACTGTGGAAGGGCTCCTGGCCGTCAACAACCAGGCTCTCGTGGACATCGTGACAACCGGAGCACCCAAGTCTGCTGGCGAAATGGGTATCATACTGGCTGTCGTCCGAAAGCTGACCCCAGGTCCCGGTGAAACGGGCATGCGGGCTGTTCAGAACGCCATTGGCATGGCTGCCGTAGTGGCATTCCCCGCAAAGGGCGTAAGTATCGCCCATGTCAGCGGGAACATAAGCATCCGCCGGGGTGCTGCTGTTATACGTGCCGCCATGATGCACGCCACGCGGCCGCGGGTGCTCGCAAGCCGCTCCAGGGGTAGCGCCAGTGCGGTCATAAGTGGTGGCCGGGGTGACCGGATTGCCCGCACAATCGTAAAAATGGGCATCCGCGACAGTTCCGTAGTCAGCGCCGTTTACCGTGCCGAGCTGGCTGGCATAGTCATTGGAATACATGACGACGTTTGTGGTGCCGCTGCTGCCGCCATGATCGCAGGCATCGCCGTCGGCATCCGTATCGACGCCGGGGAAGGTCTGCCTGTATTTCAGATATGTCGCATCGAGACCGCCGCCGGAGCAGAGATCCGTCACGAAGTTTTCATCGTAGGTAGCTTCACCGTGGCAACGCTCGCACGTTACGCCGTCAAACACCCAGGAACCGGTGACTGATATATGGGCAGTGATGCTTGCCGGTGGATTGGGCAGCCCTGAAGTGCCCGGAGGATCAGGCGAATAGCCTGTCGTGTGGCACGCGCCGCAAGTGTAGCTGCCGCCTTCAACAGCGGTGCGCGGGGTGCTGCCCTCTGTGAAACCGAGCCAGCCGTCCCAGATGTAATAGAGAGCAGTGCCGTTATACGTCCCGGCCGTCCAGTCAATATTGGACGTGTAATGCCCGCCGTTAGGGCCGAGCAGTTCCACGCCGGGGGTTACTTGCCTCAGCATGTTGCTGTGACCGGTCTCCAGGAAGGGGGTTTTGTCCGCCTCGCCCGGATGACTTACGGGTTCGTGGCATTTAAGGCACTGTGTCTGCCCTATATACGCGTTGGCAGTGCCGATGAAGACCAGCGGCATCACCAGGAAACACAATGTTGCTATAAATAGCAATTTTGTCTTGTTAATCTTCATTTACTGTCTCCTTAAATTTTAGGATTTTTTAGAATTTTGATTCTCAATGTACTTTCGACCTTGGCTCAAACGCACAAGATCCGACCGCTTACGTAAAACTGATTTTCTTGTGTAACACCTCCTGTGGGTCTGCCAAACAACTAGTCCGGAGGTCTCATGGGGGGTCACCTCCGACAATCAGAAATAAGCAATGAATATGCCATGACTGTAACTCGTTGTTTTTAAATTAAATTATGACTATTTTCGGGATACCGCTATTTCTCTCCGATTTAAGACAATTACATCCTGACTTTTGCTTTCGGAAATTTTAATTAGAATTAAAGCTTTTGTTATCAATAAGTTACAAGATCAAGTAATAAAAAGAGAAGCAATGCAATGGAGACTTTCATTATAGGCTAAATCACCGACTAACGTGTCATCATTGACGCACATCCACCAAACATTTTTTTTTATTTATTTTCTGTGACTTAAGAGATTTCAAGGGATTTCATCTTACGCTTTGTTCGGCTAATTCTGATGCGTCATTGATGACACATTCATATGAAAAGAGAGGTAATTATCACCGCAGAGACGCAGATAGCGCGGAGGTTAAGATAAATTTGTTTTCCAGTGAGAGTTCGGAAAACAAAAAATATCCGCACCATTGATTACCCCGAAGCTTTATTTACCCCATTGACAATAGCAATTTATATATTTCCGCCCTCTCAGCGGAAATATATAATTACTTCTCTGCGATCTCTGCGTCTCTGCGGCGAAAAATTTTTTCTTGGCCGGAGATTCAGTTGCTTGTGCTTTCTTCAGATGGGACTTGCTCTTTGAAACTCCTGGATGATATGCGATATTTCCTCATCAATCGCTGAAAATTGGCCCTGTCCAGTTTAAGTTCTCCAGCAGCCTGGCTGACGTTGCCCTTGTGCTTGATGAGGAAATTCCTGATGATCGCTCGATTGAAATCGTCCAGGACCTTTCTCTTTGCTTCATTATAGGAGAGAAGCTCGTCGTGTGCCATGGATAAATCAGAGCGATACTCGGGCGGAAGGTCATCTGTTGATATAGTAGCGGAGTCCGTGAAGGTAACGAGCCGTTCTATAAGGTTTTTCAACTCTCTCACGTTTCCCGGCCAACTATACTGACAAAGTATACTTACGGCTCCGGGATCGATCATTTTTCTTCCTCCGAGAAAAATCGATGTAAGCATGGGGATGTCCTCTCTTCTTTCCCTGAGCGGCGGCAGGTGGATGGATACTACATTGATCCTGTAAAAGAGATCTTCCCTGAACCTGTTTTCCCTGATCATTTCCCTCATATCCCGATTGGTTGCGCAGACCACTCTCACATCGACTGCGATTTCCTTATTGCTGCCGACCGGCCTGAATTTCCTTTCCTGAAGGAACCTGAGCAGTTTTGCCTGAATCGAAAGCGGCGCGTCAGCGATCTCATCGAGAAAGATAGTTCCGCCGTCGGCATATTCAAGAAGCCCTTTCTTGTCACCGGCTGCCCCGGTAAAAGCGCCCTTGGCATACCCGAATAGCTCGGATTCGAGGAGAGTCTCCGGTACGGCGGTGCAATTCAACGAAACCAGTCTGCCCTCTTTTCTCTTTCCCGAAAAATGTATGGCCCTCGCCACAAGTTCCTTGCCTGTTCCGCTTTCGCCGGTAATCAGCACTGTGGAATCCGTTTGCGAAATGCGCTCAATCAGCCGGTAAACTTCTTTCATGCTTTCGCTCTCCCCGATGATATTCTCCGGCCTATATTTGGTATCGACAAACCTTCTGAGGTTGATATTCTCTTCGTAAAGCCTTCGCTTTTCTACGAGATTCCTCAAGTGCATCGAGAGTTCTTCGTTGGTGAATGGCTTGAGGATATAGTCGTAGGCCCCCTGTTTCATTGCTTCCACAGCGGAATCTATCCGCCCATACGCGGTCATTATAATCACGTCCGTGTTCAGTGACCCCGATTTGACAGTCCGGAGAATCTCGAGACCGTCCATCCCCGGCATACTGAGGTCGGTTACCACCACATCAAGGTTGTTCTCCCTGATATGAGCAGCGGCCTCTACAGGATCGGTGAAACCGACGACATCATAGTCCTCCCCGAAATGTGTTAAGAGAAGGTTGCAGAAAACCTCATCGTCATCTATGAAGAGAAGTTTTTCTTTCATTTAAGCCCCCAGCAAACGATCAGGCTAAAAAGCCGGCAGGCTAACAAGCTATGA
>JBECKU010000180.1:0-10535 GCA_040235385.1 Candidatus Sulfobium sp.
CCCTGGCGAGCGTGGGATTTTTCTGGAGGTCGATCACCTCGATATGATACTGGCCCTCGAGATGCTCCTCGCAGATATGTTTGAGATTGGAGAAGGCGGCAATGGACTTCGGTGTTTGACCGGCTACGTAAAGTCTCAGGTTCCAGACTTCCCCTGCCCCTTTCTTTTTATTCGCGCTCGTCGATGTCGTTGCCCTTCTACGAATTTTCATCGATCCCCCCTTAATTTCATACCGTCAAGATACATGTCTTTGATATCCAGACCCTGATCCGTAATGATCAGCTCACGGATCTGCTTTGAGTGCGCCATGCCCCTGGACTTCAACACATGAATGCCCATGGTTCTTTCACCGACCTCTTCGACATCCCGGATCAGAATCCATGTGTCCATTAGAGATGAAACCGCAGCCTCGGTATGTTCGAGACCATGCCCCGCATAGGACAGGCTCGTAAAGACCGAGGTGATACCCAGCTTCTTCATGAAATCCAGCATACGCGTGAGCATCGACTTGACCTCGGCTTTGGATCCGATGCTTACGAAACTTGTGATCGGATCTACGATGATTACATCGGGACTGAAGTCGTCAATTGTCCGGTGCATATCCAAAAGATGTTTTTCGATCCCGTGAAAAGAGGGACGGGCGGCGTGGATATGAAGAAGCCCTTTTTTGAGCCATTTTTCAAGATCCATGCCTATTGAACGCATGTTCCGCACGATCTGGTCCCTGGATTCTTCAAACGCGAAATAGAGGCACCTTTTTCCGCTCCTGCACGCCTCGTTTCCGAAGGCCGAGGCCAGGCTCGACTTACCCGTCCCGGCAGTACCCGAGACGAGGACGCTGCTTCCCTTATAGAAACCCTTCCCGCCTAACATTGCATCGATCTCGATGACCCCGGTTGATATCCTCTCACTCGAGACCCCATAATCGAGTCCGAGCGAGGTGATGGGCAGAACCGATATACCCCGCTCGTCTATGAGGAAAGGATACTCGTTTGCACCGTGGGTGGAGCCCCTGTATTTAAGTACCCGCAACCTCCTGGTAGAGATTTCCTCGGTCACCCTGTGGTCGAGCAGGACTACACAGTCGGAGACATACTCCTCGATGCCGTGGCGGGTAAGGGTCCCATCACCGCGCTCGGCGGTGATGACCACCGCAACCCCTTTTTCCTTAAACCACCGGAAGAGGCGCCGGAGCTCCGCCCTCAGTATATTGGGGTCGGAGAACCCGGAGAACAGGGCCTCGATGGTATCCAGCACTACTCTCTTTGCACCGATTGATGTTATGGCATGATCAAGCCTTATGAAAAGACCTTCGAGGTCATACTCTCCGGTCTCTTCAATCTCGGACTTCTCGATATAGACATAATCGAGTAGGATTTTCTTCTTTTTAACAAGGGCATCGAGGTCTATACCCAGGGAGGACACATTCGCGATCAACTCCCTGTCGCTTTCCTCGAAGGCCATGAATACTCCGGGTTCGTTAAACTCGACGGCTCCCCGGACAAGGAATTCCATCGCAAAAAGCGTCTTTCCGCATCCCGGACCGCCGCACAGAAGAGTCGCCCTTCCCCTCGGCAGTCCTCCCCTTGTGATCTCGTCGAACCCGCGAATCCCGGTGGGTACCTTGCTCAGGGCTGCAGGCTTAGATATTTTCTTTCTTGCCATTCTTTCTCCTTAAGAAATAAGGAAGTTGTTCTATTATACAGTAAGGTGTCAATACACCAGCAATTTTAATGAGACCTGCAGTTTCCTAATACCCTGTATTCCGTTACGGGATTCGGTTGACAACCCAATTGGATATGCTACGCTGTAATCAAGGGGAACGGAACTTCGATTTATTGAGAAAGGAGGTGTTGGCTATGCCTGACTATTCTGATTATGTATTCATTTACGACAAACAGGGGAATGAGTACGCCTGTCCGATGAAAAACATCAAGGGGCAGATAATCAAGGCGGACAAACTCACGAAAGAACAGAAGAAGCAGTGTCTCAATATGGCTGAAGTCATCGGAACAGAGCGCACTCCATAAGGTAAAAGATAACTCAAAGGAAGACAGACAACAGGGCGGGCACGAAGCCTGCCCTTTTTCGTCACCCCACCCGAATCCATTAGTGTCTCATCACCACCATTTCTCGTCCGTGATTTTCACTATGATCAGCCGCTATGTTATTATAGAAAGCTATCCCACGTCCCGTCGGCGCACAAGGAAGCCCCGCTGAGGATGTTTCTGTGAGGTAATGTATGGATAACGTTTTGAAAATAATCGAGAAGCTGTCACTGAAACACGACAAGATCTCGCCGGTGCTCGTGAAGTCCAAAAACATCAAGCTCGGCCTCAGAAATGAGGACGGGACGGGAGTTTTCGCAGGTATCACGAGCAAAGGACAGGTGATCGGCTACAGGAAGGAACAGCCGGGAGACGGCACCGAGAGAAAGATAGACCTCGACGGAGAACTTTATTATTGCGGATATAGCATAAAAGACCTGGTGAAGCACCACCAGAAGGAAGGGCGGTTCGGGTTTGAAGAAGTTGCTTATCTCCTTCTGACCGGCGAACTTCCGACAGGGAAGCACCTCAAGAGCTTTACGACAGAGATGGCAAAAAGAAGGCACCTGCCGAAGGCTGTAAAGGAAATAATTTGGAACAGGCCGCCTCATGACGATCAGATGGGCTCTCTCCACACCATTGTGTCGGCGATTCATCTGTTCGACAGGAACCCCAATTCCACCGATATCAAGGATCTTGCGCGCCAGTGCATCGACCTTATCGCAAAGTTCCCAACAATAGTTGCCTACAATTATCACGCGTCAAACGGTCACAGAAAGACCCTCGAGGAGCTCGTCGAGCCGAAGGACGACTTAAGCCATGCCGAGAATTTCCTCTACATGCTTCAAGGCAAAAAACCCGACAAGCTGAAGGCACATCTTTTTGACATGATGCTGGTCCTTCATGCGGAACACGGCGGCGGGAATAACTCGACCTTCACGGTAAGGACGGTTTCTTCCTCGGCTGCGAACAGTTATATGGCGATTTGTTCAGGTATAGCATCGCTGTCAGGACACCTGCACGGCGGGGCTAATGAAGCGGTCGAGGGCATGATGGACGATATCAAGGCCAACGTCAAGGACTGGAACGACGACAACGAGATCGAACATTATCTCGAAATGATCCTCGATAAAAAGGCCAATGACAAGTCGGGCAAGATCTACGGTATCGGCCATGCCGTGTACACGAAATCGGATCCCCGCGCGGTCATCCTGGAGCGCAAGGCCCACGACCTGGCAAAAAAGGCCGGGATGGAACTCGAATACAACCTTCACAGGAAAGTTGCGATGCTGGCCCCAAAAATAGTGCTTGCGAAGAAAGGTAAGGTGGCATCAGCGAACGTTGACTTTTACTCCGGGTTCGTTTACCGCACGATGGGAATACCCAAAGAGCTCTTCACGCCCATATTTGCAATGGCCCGCGTTGCGGGCTGGTCAGCGCACAGGATCGAGGAGATCATCCAGGGCAAACTGATCAGACCTTCCTACTTCACATCTCTGCCCAACCTCAGGAAAGAGTACGTTCCTATAGAAGAGAGATAAGACCTTTTAAAGTTGTAGTAAATGGGATGTGTCCCTGATTTTTTCACTGGATGTCCGCATGATAGGACTGAAGTGATTTGACCTTCGCCTGTCCTTTTCTCCTCGCCGCGATTCCCTTCGCCGCTGCCAGGGTCGCAGAAGGGGTCGTTATATTCAGGACCTTGTATTTGATGGCTGCCTTCCTGATATAGGAATCATCCTCTTTGGCTGCCTGGCCGCTCGGGGTATTTATAACCAGTTGTACTTCTTTATTCTTTATGGCATCAACGATATCCGGCCTCCCATGTCCGAGTTTCAGGACCAGTTCTGAATCGATGCCGTATCCGGCAAGAAATGCGTGTGTCCCTTCAGTGGTCATGAGCCTGAATCCCATATCCCTGAAACGCCTTGCGGATTCGATTATGCCCGGTTTGTCCTTATCGGCGACGGTGATCAGCACGGTGCCCTCGACCGGCAGGGACAACTGGGTCGCCTCCTGAGATTTGAAAAAAGCCATCCCGAAGCAGTCCGCCATGCCCAGTACCTCGCCTGTTGAACGCATCTCGGGCCCGAGCACCGGGTCAACCTCGGGGAACATGTTGAACGGAAATACCGCCTCCTTCACACCAAAATGAGGGATCGGTTTTTTCTGCAGCGCCAGTTCTGAAAGTTTTCTGCCAAGCATGACCTGTGTTGCATAACGTGCCATCGGGATATTGCAGACTTTTGAGACGAGAGGCACGGTCCTGGACGCTCGCGGATTCGCCTCGAGAATATAGACCGTGTCACTGGCGATTGCGTACTGGATATTCATCAACCCCACCACATTCATCTCTATCGCGATCTTTCTTGTATATTCATTGATCGTCTCTATGTGCTTTGGGGGAATACTCACAGGTGGTATCACGCAGGCAGAATCTCCGGAGTGAACGCCGGCGAGCTCGATATGCTCCATCACAGCAGGGACAAAGGCGTCCGTCCCGTCTGAGATCGCATCAGCCTCCGCCTCGATAGCCTCCTCAAGGAACTTGTCTATGAGTATGGGCCGTTCCGGGGAGACATCGACTGCGGCAGTAACGTAATGTTCAAGCATGCCGTCATCAAGGATTATCTCCATCGCGCGTCCGCCCAGGACGTATGAGGGCCGGACCATGAGCGGGTAACCGATTTTTTTTGCGATATCCAGGGCTTCTCCGAGGTTGCTCGCCATGCCGGATTCGGGCTGGGGAATGCCAAGCTTCTTCATAATCTTGCGGAATCTGTCGCGGTCTTCCGCCAGGTCAATTGTCTCTGGAGATGTGCCGAGTATCCTGACGCCCGCCTCAGCCAGCTCATTTGCAATGTTCAGCGGCGTCTGTCCGCCGAACTGGACGACGACCCCCTCAGGTCTCTCCTTTTCATAGATGCTGAGGACGTCTTCGACCGTCAGCGGCTCGAAATAGAGTTTGTCTGAGGTGTCGTAATCCGTGGATACCGTCTCTGGATTGCAGTTCACCATTATGGATTCATAGCCGGCATCCCGTATCGCGAATGCCGCATGCACACAGCAGTAATCAAACTCAATTCCCTGGCCGATGCGGTTTGGCCCACCCCCAAGGACCATTATTTTCTTCCTGGTGCTGACCGAAACCTTATCGGGCGCATTATAAGTGGAATAGTAGTATGCCGCATTCTCAACGCCGCTCACCGGCACCGGTTCCCACGCCTCCTGAACACCCAGCTCCGTCCGCCTCTGTCTGATCGCGGTTTCGCTGCTGTCAATCAGTTTTGCAATATACCTGTCGGCAAAACCGTCTTTCTTTGCCTGCCTGAGAAGTTCGTCGGGAAGCTCCCCCTTATGTTTCAAAATCTCCTCTTCGAGCTCCATGAGTTCCTTCATCTGCTGGATGAACCACGGCTTGATATGGGTTTTTTCGTACAGCTCCTGTATTTCGGCGCCCTTTCTCAGCGCCTCATACATAATGAACTGGCGTTCGCTGGTAGGCGTCACGAGCATCAGCATGAGTTCATCGAGAGTCTTACTGTTGAAGTCCTTCGCAAAGCCAAGACCGTAGCGGTTGTTTTCGAGTGAACGAATAGCCTTTTGAAATGCCTCCTTGTAGGTCTTACCTATGCTCATTATTTCGCCGACGGCCCGCATCTGGGTACCGAGCTTGTCCTCGACCCCCCTGAATTTTTCAAAGGCCCACCGCGCAAATTTTACGACCACATAGTCTCCCGAAGGCGTATATTTTTCAAGCGTACCTTCTCTCCAGTAAGGGATCTCGTCCATGGTCAGTCCTCCTGCCAGAAGCGCAGAGACGAACGCGATCGGAAAGCCTGTTGCCTTCGATGCCAGCGCAGACGAACGCGAAGTGCGGGGGTTTATTTCGATGACAACCACTCGACCTGTCTTCGGGTCATGAGCAAACTGTATGTTTGTCCCGCCGATGACTTCTATAGCCTCGACGATCTTATAAGAATAATCCTGAAGTCTTTTCTGAAGTTTGTCGTCTATAGTAAGCATGGGCGCCGTACAGTATGAATCGCCGGTATGGATTCCCATGGCATCGACGTTTTCTATGAAACAGACGGTGATCATCTGGTTTTTCGCATCGCGCACCACCTCAAGCTCGAGTTCTTCCCATCCGAGAACGGATTCCTCGACCAGTATCTGGTTGACGAGGCTTGCAGAAAGGCCCCTCGCCGCAACGGTCCGGAGTTCCTCAGCGTTATAGACCAGGCCTCCGCCCGTTCCGCCCATGGTATATGCCGGTCGGATGACCACCGGATAACCCAGTTCCTCAGCAACCTTTCCCGCGTCCTCGACATTGGTCACTATAGTGCTCTTCGGCATCTCGATGCCGAGTCTGTTCATCGTCTTTTTGAACGCAAGTCTGTCTTCACCCCGCTCGATCGCATCGACGTTTACGCCTATTACTTTCACCCCATATTTCTCGAGCACCCCGTTTTTCGCAAGCTCAGAGGAAAGATTAAGCCCGGTCTGTCCGCCCAGATTGGGCAGCAAAGCATCAGGTCGTTCGACATCGATGATCTCGGTCATGACCCGCAGGTTCAGCGGCTCGATGTATGTCTCATTCGCCATGCCGGGGTCGGTCATGATAGTCGCGGGATTCGAATTCACCAGAACTATCTCATATCCCAGCGAACGAAGGGCCTTGCACGCCTGTGTGCCTGAATAATCAAATTCGCACGCCTGGCCGATAATGATAGGCCCTGATCCGATAATCATCACTTTATGGATATCCTTGCGTTTTGGCATGACAGCCCTCCCTGATATAAGTAGTAATTAACAGTCTTTTCCCTTTGTAAGCAAAACTTACAAAAGATAACACAAAATCAGGCTGATTTTATAGTGGGAAAGAAGGATGCGCCCAGTGTGAACGAATTCAAAGGAGACAGTACTATTTGTCCATGGGATTCTTTCCACAGGTTCACCTTCAGGATGACGCCATGCGATTGCAGGTCTTTTTGCCTAATAAACAGGCAGCCGGCAAAATCCTTTATCCCTGTACGCCAAAAATAGAAGCTTTAATTTTAAGATGCGGAAATTTTCGCCTAAAAAATTTCAGGCATGAAAAATGCGAGTTAAAAAATTGACCCAATATTAAGCTCTACTGCAAAACGGCACCCTATCGGCGTTTCCGTCTCTCCGGTCTCTTCGGTGCCCGACGTCGCCGAGCTCACTTTTTTCCATTATTTTGCCTATTCACCGGGCATGGCTGATTAATAAACAGGCAAGATTTGCAAAGATTGAGGCCTTGCCACATATGAAGAAAGGGAATATTCCTGGCACATAATTTGTTATTTGGAATCAGAGAAGGATTACTCATCAAAACGATCTCTCAAAGGAGGCAGAGATGAATAAGATCATAACACAAAGAGAAGCCCAGGATAATTACCACGCTTTATTGATCGCCCAGGGTATGGAGAATGCAGGGGCTGATGTTTTCTCGGTTTCGGGTGATTCCCGCGGGGGCATATTTGTTTACTGCCGGCATACTGCAATAATCTCGGCTGACAATATAGATGAAGCAATAGAAGATGTTCTCAGAGCACACGGAGCAGTTTACCAGGCGGTTTAGGAAACCCGGAAAAGCATCCTGCTGAGCGGTCAGGGTATTCCGCTCATTAAGAGCTTTTATCGCAGCTCCATCCAAATTGACGCCTTATTATTGCCTCAAAAAATGCATTTATAAGTGGAATACATCTAAAATTATAACTTGACATCTCGGGTATTTTGCTGTAATTAATGTAATTAAGAAATTGAGGAGAAAGCATATTGAGGAAAGGTAATATGACATAAGATTGTTCCGACAAAGCTAAACCCTCCGTGAGAAGGGGGCGGAAAGCGACGGGTCTTATAAAAGATGGCCGAGCTGCCGAAGGAGATGTTCCCGGCAGCTCGGCTTTTATATTTGATTTTGCCTGGGCATGTGGGCCTGTGTGGGAACCCAGAGGATTTCTCAGTGGCCCTAACCCAAGGAAGGAGGATGAAGCAGGGCTTTGAGGTCACCCGCGGCTATTTCAAACTCTGGACAGCCGGTCAGTGTGAGTATACCTTCGGTATCATGGGAATGTGTTACGCCAACCTCACTTCAGGAGAAGTGAGAAAGGAGACAAGCTATGAAAAAGGACCTGGCAAACAATAATTCAGGAATTTCACGAAGAGATTTGCTCAAGGTTTCAGGCGTGACCCTGGGCGGGCTGGCCATGGGAGGCATGATGAACAATCGCATCGCCCATGGGGCCACCGCGCAGCCACCGACTGGCGACGTCCCTGACCCGACGCAGCAGTACTCCTACTTCGACGCGCTTCCGGAGTTCTATCCAGGTGAGCCGCTCGACCCCAACGAGATGCGGATCACGTTCCTTGGGTCGTCCGATCCTCCCCCCCGCCTGGCCCAGTCGATGATGAGCATCTTCGTGGAGGTGGGAAACGCCCGGGGAGAGCCCGACCAGTTCATCTTCGACTGCGGCTCGGGCGTGGTCGGCAGGTACAACGCCGCCAAGATCACGTTCGCCAGGATGGACAAGATCTTCCTGACCCATCTGCACGGCGACCACATGAGCGATCTGACACACATCTACTGCTTCGGGCCCTCGGTCGACCGCAAGTCGCCCCTATACGTCTGGGGTCCTGGACCTTCTGGCGTCAAGAGCCCCATGCCCCCGCGCCGGCTTTACGACGATGGGACGAAGGCCTACTGCGAGAACCTCAGGGCTGCCCTGCGGTGGCACACGGAGAGCTTCAGCTTTCAACCGACCCGTTACGAGAGCTACAAAGACAGGGCTCCGACCCGCTCGAGCTGGGGCCTGCCGTGCGACCCGGTTCCGGTAGGAGACGATGACCCCACGGACGGCTTTGCGCTCGTTCCCATCGAGCTGGACTGGAGGAAGTACGGCAAAGTGCCGGGAGACAACGTCGCTTACTACAACGAAGCTTCCGGCGTGAAGATCACCCATTTCCCGGTGATCCACTGCCGCAAGGGTTCCATCGGCTACAAGCTCGAGTGGAATGGCCTCAGCATGATCTACACGGGCGACACCAAACCCGCGTACCACTCCATCGACCAGGCCAGCAACGGCGGCAACGGCGTCGACGTGTTCATCCACGAAATGGTCGTCCCGGCAGATGTCTGGGCGCTGAAGACTCTGGGCATCAACGATCCCGGCGAGGTCCCCCCTGCCCTGTGGGAGGCGGCGCTCAACGCCTCTCTGCAGGTCCAGAACAGCTCCCACACCCCGCAGGGAGCCTTCGGATATCTGCTTACCCAAATTGATCCACGTCCGAGGCTGGCGGTGGCCGCGCATTTCCCGGTGGAGGACGATACCGTCAATTCCGCCCTGGAGAGCGTACGGAACCACTGTCCGGGCATCGTGCAGGGAATACCAAGCGGGGCGCCCGATCCGAACGGCAATATCACCTGGTCCTTCGACTTCACGGTCCTCAACGTCTCTGCAGTTGACCACAGCATTCGGGAGAGGAAGGCGGTCGTCTCGCCGTTTACGTTCGGCGGGACACCGGTGCAATACCGTGACGTAAACACGCCGAAGTATCACACGGCTGATGGGCGCATGGATCCGTACGCCCAGATCGATCGCTCTACCGAGGTGCCGCCCTATGATTCGGACGGAAACATGAATTATGATCCAAGCGGCTACTGATTCATTCAGCGGCCGGAAGCCGGTCTACCGTGGTTCGCGCGATCTTTCCGGGATTGCTCAAGAGGATCGCCCTGACCGGCAGGGGTTCACTGCTATGACTACGCAGCACGGGCGTTGTATTTTTTTTGTGAAAATGAAAATTTAACAACAATGTGTCGGAAAGAACAGGAGGATCGAGATGAATGCTCATAAAGAAATAATGGCGGTCTCCAAGGAACAGTTTCTAATGGCTCGCGACCTTTCCCGGATGATTTCTTTATCGGCGATTATTGCCTGCATGCTCGTCTTTTTTGCCTCAGCGGGAGCAGGCGCTGAAACCTACACCAGTACCAATTCAAATTATCCACATGCTTTCAACAATCCATACAAATCCAATTATTTTCATACCGTTCAAATGGAGGCGGTCAACTTCGCCGGAAGAGAGGTTGTTTTCTTCACCATGAATAGTGATTCGGCAAAAAGCTTGTACTATTACACCCCCGGGTTCGGTGACTTCCGCTCCTCCCTGCCGACAGGCATCAGCATGCCCGGCGAAATAGATTTAATGACCTTCAAGACTGTCGTCTTCAACAACGTACTCTACATCTTTTACACGGCCCCGGGTACGTCCGGACCGTCTGTTTACCGCGGCGATACCATTTATTATCGAACGGCTACAGTGGACTACGGATCGGACGGCCAGGGTTGGGATCTGGTTTTCAGCGAAGAAAAATCATTTCGCTCAGGTATCTCGAGGACCGGGGTCTGCTTTGCCGCAGTGATGAACGGAAAACTCTACGTCATCTATTCCGATACGTTT
>JBECKU010000203.1:0-7339 GCA_040235385.1 Candidatus Sulfobium sp.
TCCCTACAAAGATCTTCAGGGTTTTCTTACGACGGTCCATCGGTTTCCGCTTTTGCTTCAGCATCATTATTCATGTTTTGCTTCCATTCACGGTATGTCTGCACTGCTTTCATATGTTCTTTAGCGGTGGTGGAAAAGCTGTGTGTGTAGTCGTCCAGAGACACGAAAAAAAGGTATTTCGTATCGGCCGGATACAAAGCGGCCTTTATGGACTTGAGCCCCGGGGAAGCAATAGGCCCGGGGGGCAGGCCTTTTATCACATAGGTATTATAGTCGGTCTTGCGCTGGAGGTCGCTCCTCGTGATCTTCTGTCGTGATGTTTTCACTCCGTATATCGAGGTCGGGTCGGCCTGGAGAGGCATATTCTTTTTCAGTCTATTGTGGTAGACAGAGGAGATCAGGGGCCTTTCCGAGTTGATGATGGCTTCTTTTTCTATAATCGAAGCCAGGGTCAGGACTTCATTTTCAGTCATCCCCAATTCTTCCGTGCGCTCAATCATTTCGTCTGAATATTGCTGGCGCATCCTGTCTATCATAATCCCCACGGCGTTCTCAAGCCTGATGCCTTTGGGAAAGAGATACGTGTCAGGGAAGATATAGCCCTCGACGCTCGGGGCATCGATGTCGTAGGCAGACAGGAGGTCGGGATTATGTGCTACCTGCATGAAATGTTCCACATCCGATATGCCGGCATCGGCGAACTTTTCTGAAATCTCATAGAGAGAATCGCCTTCGACGACGGTCACCTCATACTCTATGATCTGGCCGCGATGCAGCATCCTGAGGATATCGAGCGGGCTCATGTTACCTCTTATCGAATAAAAACCGGCACGTATTTTTCTGTCGTCTTTCGAAAGCCTGCCCAGGAGGAAGAAAATATTTTTATCCCGTATCAGCCGGTTATCATAAAGAATCTGAACGGCTTTCCTGAAGGTAGTGCCTTCAGGGATCTCGACTTCGATATTTTTGTAGCCGGGCTGTGACGGAACGAGCATTTCAAAGGCGCCATAGGCGATGACCATGCAGACGAGAGCGGAGAGAATGAAAAGGACGTTTTTCTTCATATACTTAGAATGCCAGAATATTTTTGATTATGTAAAGAAAGTGAATAAAAAGAGCGGGGTTGCCCCCGCTCTTTTATCGGCGCCTGCATGCGCGGAGAAATTAGTACATTCCACCCATTCCGCCGCCCGGAGGCATTGCGGGCATTTCCGGCTTTTCCTCGGGAATTTCGGTTATCATCACTGAAGTGGTAAGCATCAATGCCGATACGGATGCCGCGTTTTGAAGCGCGTATCTCGTTACTTTTGTAGGGTCGATAATCCCTTCCTTCAGCATATCGACATAGTCCTCGTTTGCCGCGTCGAACCCGTAATTTGCGTCCTTGGAGGACTTGACTTTGTCGACGATCACCGACGGTTCCAGGCCCGTGTTGTTGATGATCTGCCGTATCGGCTCCTCAAGCGCCCTCTTGAGAATATCGACACCGACGTTCTGGTCGTGAGTGTCGAGCTTCACGCCTTTCAGGGCGTTTATACACCGTAACAGCGCGACGCCTCCGCCGGGGACCACACCTTCTTCGACCGCGGCCCTTGTAGCATGGAGTGCGTCTTCTACCCGGGCCTTTTTCTCCTTCATCTCGGTCTCTGTTGCGGCGCCGACATTTATCACTGCAACTCCGCCTACTATTTTAGCGAGACGCTCCTGCAGCTTTTCCCTGTCGTAGTCGGACGTTGTTTCCTCAATCTGGGCCTTTATCTGCTTCACGCGGCCCTGTATTTTTGCCGGGTCTCCCGCACCTTCCACGATCGTGGTATTCTCTTTATCTACGGTGACCTTTTTCGCCCTTCCGAGGTCGTTGATCTTAACATTCTCGAGCTTGATGCCGAGGTCTTCGGAGATGACCGTTCCGCCGGTCAGGATTGCGATATCCTCGAGCATAGCCTTACGTCTGTCGCCGAACCCGGGGGCCTTTACGGCACATACCTGGATCGTTCCTCTCAGTTTGTTGACGACCAGCGTTGCAAGGGCCTCTCCTTCCACCTCTTCCGCGATTATCATAAGGGGCTTGCCCATCTTTGCGGTCTGCTCCAGTATGGGGAGGAGGTCCTTCATCGCCGAAATCTTTTTCTCATGGATGAGGATAAAAGTGTCTTCCAGGTTGCATTCCATCCTTTCGGGGTCCGTCACAAAATATGGAGATGAATATCCCCTGTCGAACTGCATGCCTTCCACCACATCAAGGGATGTCGCCATGCTCTTTGCTTCTTCAACGGTTATAACTCCGTCTTTTCCCACTTTGTCCATGGCGTCGGCTATGAGTTCGCCGATGGTAGAATCATTATTGGCGGAGATTGTGCCGACCTGGGCAATTTCCTTCTTGTCCGAAACGGTTTTGCTGATTTTTTTGAGCTCGTCGACGATCTTCTCGACGCCTTTTTCGATCCCTCGCTTGATATCCATCGGATTGGCTCCGGCAACGACATGTTTTATCCCGCCGCTATAAATCGCGTGGGCGAGTACGGTAGCTGTTGTCGTCCCGTCACCCGCGACGTCCGACGTCTTGCTTGCGACTTCTCTTACGAGCTGCGCACCCATATTTTCATAAGGATCTTTCAGCTCAATTTCCTTTGCTACCGTAACGCCGTCCTTGGTGATGGTAGGAGCCCCGTATTTCTTGTCGATTATTACATTCTTACCCTTTGGTCCGAGGGTTGCCTTCACTGCATCGGTGAGCACGCCGATCCCCTTGAGGATCGAGCTTCTCGCCGCTTCGTCAAACTGGAGCTGTTTTGCCATTGTGTTATTCCTCCTGCTATTAAGTTGAATGAAATTTCAGGGAAGTTATCCTTCGACGATGCCGAGGATGTCCTCTTCTTTGACGATCAGATACTCGTTGTTATCAATGTTTACCTTGGAACCGGAGTACTTGTCGAAAAGGATCGTGTTTCCGACTTTTATCTCCTTCACTTCGGAACCTACGGCCTCAACTATACCCTTTTGGGGCTTTTCTTTTGCAGTTTCCGGGATATAGAGACCTCCCGCTGTCTTTTCTCCTTCGTCCGAATACTTCACAAAGACCCTGTCCTTAAGCGGCTTGAACTTCATGGATTTTTCTCCTTTCAAATAGTGATTTATTATTGTTAGCACTCAAAGCAAGTGAGTGCTAATATACAAAGAATTTAAAAAATTGGCAAGTCCTTTTTTGCAAATAAAGAAGTTGTAATTCTTAATTATCTCTTTTTTTTGCGCTAAATCGACGATTTTTTCAAAAAATCAGGAGAGAGTTTTTTTCTTGGCGGCGATAAAATTTTCGATGGCTTCGAGATAAAAATCATTGATATCTTTTATTTCCTGCTGGATCCTGCTTTCGTATAATTTGCGGCCCTCTTTGACTTCAGTCGCGAAGACCTGATAAAAATTCTCATTTCTCAGGGAGTCCTCAACCCTCTCGGAATTATACAGATAAATATCGTTGATGATCGTTCTGGCGAGTCTCCGGGCCCTTTCGATCTTTTCGCCGGAAGGGTGTTCTTCCTTTGGTGGCAGATGCATTACCGCGGTCGGGGCTGCTGGAGACTGTACCTTACTTTCTGCGAGCAGGGTATCGATCTTATCCACGAGTTCTTCGGAAAGCATATGTTCTTCTATGTAATCGTCTGCCCCGTATAAGGAACTGGGTTCCCTCTTGTATTTTTTCTTGTCATAGATAGAAGCGACCAGAATGAATTTCATGTCTTTGGATTCCGTCCTGGACTTTAACCTCTTGCATACTTCGAACCCATAAATTTTCGGCAATGCGACTTCGACAAGTGACAGGAACGGCAACTCCTTCAATGCCTTGACCATTGCATCGATCCCGTCCGAGGCAGTGACGATCGTGAGATCCCGCTTTTTGAGAATCGGGAGGATCTGTTCCATCATCACGGCGTTGGAATGGGCAACAAGGACCTTTTTTCTATCGAGAGACTTCTTGACAGGTGCCGCCGGTTTTTTTACGAGGAGGGTGGAGCCGCATTTCGGGCACTTGAAACGGGAGCCTTCAGGTTTGAGTCTTGTTTCATCGACCTTCAGGCGTACTTTGCATTTAGGACATGTTACGACCATTTTTTTCCTGACCTCCTGGGCTGCCACAGCTTAATAGTTAGAAGGCCTGCGATAAACCCTCCCACATGGGCGAACCATGCAACCCCTCCGTGTTGCAGCATGCCATGTGATACCAGGCCGTTCACGACCTGTATAATAGCCCAAAAACCGATAACTATCAAGGCAGGTATCTTCACGATCTGGATAAAAAATCCGAGGAAGATGATGGTGTGAACGCCGGCTCTCGGGAAAAGCAGGAGGTAAGCCCCGAGAATTCCCGAGATCGCCCCACTCGCTCCTATCATGGGTGTAGTGGAATCCGGAGCTGACAGAGCATACGCATAGGCCGATACGAGTCCGCAGAAAAGATAGAAAAAAATGAATCGCAGGTGTCCGAGCCTGTCTTCGATATTATTGCCGAAGATCCAGAAATAGAGCATATTTCCGCCAAGATGGAGCAGTCCCCCGTGCATGAACATGGAAGTGAAGAGCGTTAAGACGGGTGATACCGGCTGGTCGGAACGGAAGGTGATGAGATTATGCGGGATCGCTCCATAGGCGCGGACTATTTTTTGAGTATCCGTGCCGGCAAGGACCTCCAGGAGAAAGACCGATATATTGAGCGCAATGATGAGCAGGGTGAAAAACGGGAATATCCTTACAGGATTATCGTCTTTATAAGGAATCAAAATTAACTACCCCGAAAATGAATTTACCGGCGTCCGTCCCAAAGCATGGAAACAACGCCTGAAAAAAGACCCTCTATATGCAAAGAAGCGTCGGACTCACTACAATAGTTATACCACATCCGATCCGAGGTAGGTAAACGCCTCGTCCAGGTATTGTTTGATTACGGATATGGACGGGGATGAATTTAAGGGGCTGCCTTCAAGCGCGTTCTTGATTTCCCGGCTGTCCAGAGAAAAACTCTTCTTATTTCTGACGTAGCTGAACCGAAAATCCACATCGGGGTTTCCTACGATGAGTACAAGAAAAGTGGCGGCGATATCGCCGAGGGGTTTCATGTCGACGTGATGTTTGTTGAAGGTCGCGGCAACAAGGGTCCCGCCATGCTCTGCGCGCCCTATTGATATTGTGCCGCCTGTCTCCTGTGCCGCCTGGGCCAGGAGCGAAAGACCCAGCCCAACGCTCCTGGTACTGCGGGTAGTGTAGAAAGGATCTGCTGCCTTTTCTTCAAGACCATCGGGGATCCCTTTTCCGTCATCTTCCGTTTCAAAGGAGAAGATGCCTTCCCCGTCGTCGTCCCGTATTCTGACGGTCACAGTGGAAGCCCCGGCATTCAGAGAATTCTCGACGATGTCGAGTATATGGAGGGAAATGTCTTCCATGAGCCGCCTGATTCAGCAGATTATTTTTCTTCCGCCGGTGCCCCTCAGTGCAAGCCTGAGCTCCTCGAAGGACGGATTCTTCATTAAGAGCCGGGTATATTTCTTTCCGATGTCCTCAATCCGGTGGGCATCGGAGGAGAATACCCAGGGGATATGTGAATATGCAGAATAATGCAGTCGCGCCTCCTCGGGTCCGACCCCGGGTGAGAATTCTACTGCATCGATTGCGAGATCGCCGGGAATAAAGCCCAGTTGTCCGATAATACCATAGCCCTCCCTGTCGACGTGGCTGGCAATTGCGATGCCCCCCAGCCCGTGGATCAGTTCGACCAGTTTGCCGAGTGAGAGAAACGTTGAACCGATCAGGAGTTTTCTGTTGAACCCCATCACCTCATTGTGCTCATTCACGATTACCTGCATGCCGCAACTCTCCTCATCGTTCTCTCCGGGCTGGAGGTTTTCGTAAACGACCGACTGCATCTCCATGGCACTCTCCACATTACCGAAAAGGGCCAGGATATGCACGTCTTCCAGCGACGTGATCTCCAGTCCCGGGATGAGCGATATTTCCCTTCCCGATGCGAGGTTATAAGCGGCTGTCACATTTTCAGCCGA
The DNA here is from genome assembly GCA_040235385.1 of Candidatus Sulfobium sp. Taxonomy (GTDB): domain Bacteria; phylum Nitrospirota; class Thermodesulfovibrionia; order Thermodesulfovibrionales; family UBA6898; genus JBECKU01. The sequence continues at coordinate 6,051 of JBECKU010000203.1, forward strand.
ATTATGATCCGAGACAGCTATGAGATGGAGGCCGAGCGAGGCGGCTCTTTCGACAATGCCCAGGGGGGTCATGGAAAGCTCGGCGCACGGGGACAGACACGTATGGATATGAAGGTCAGCCCTGAATTCTAGCTGCATCTCAGGCCAAGGGCATAAAGCCTCCCCACGAGTTCGAATGCGGGCAGCGGGCTGACCATGATCGGGATATGCTCGCTCGCGGCCCTTCTCAGTGTTTCCTCATCGGGCAAGCGGTTATTCACGAGGATTATGCCCGAGAGCCCCTTAAGAGAAGCGACCGCAACGATGTTGAGATGGACCTGAAGAGTCACCCATACATAGCCTTTCTGCGCGTTCCCGATAACGTCCGAAAGAAGATCGCTGACGTATCCGCCTGTAATCTCCTTTTCCATGTTTGCGCCCGGCGTCTTAACATCAAGAGACAGAGTGTCTACGATTTCACTGATTTTCATTTCCGCTCCCAGGGTCCTATAGCTATTGCCATATTTATTTTATAGCTGCATCGAAGAAGAGGCCGACATGCCGGAAAGCCCTTACAGCACGACTGAAACCGGAGTTTGGCATTATTATCGAGGGACTGCGCAAGGGGTTTTAATCTTGAAAAATATGCGCCGATCACCAGCTCATTAGGATAAAAGGTGTCGTAATAAAGCCTTCCCGTCATATCTGCCTCCTCAAGTTGACGGCAACTTTGCAACGATAGGGTCAATGCCGCTTTTCGCCCGGTTATTCATCTGTTCCGGGCATCCTTATCCAGATATATAACGAGCTCCAGGGTAGTCCCCCCTCCTATGGTTGTATTTATGATAAGGCTGTCGGTGCTCTTTTTGATGTTCGGCAGGCCCATTCCGGAACCGAACCCCATTTCGCGGATGTAATCGGGGGCGGTCGAATATCCCTCGGTCATGGCGAGTTCCACGTCCTCGATGCCCGGCCCCATGTCCTGAAGTACGATTCTGATCATCCCCTGGGTTATCGAGTACCGCATCATTCCGGCTACCGCGTAGATTATGACATTCATCTCGGCTTCGAAAGCAGCGATGGCCGCCCTTCTCACGATATCCGGGTGGATGTTCATATTTTCAAGTTTTTCTTTCAGACTGCTCGACGCGCTCCCCGCATTCGTGAAATCCTTTCCGGTGAGAAAAAATGTCCCTTCATTGTCGGCTGTCATCCGGCGTCCGTCCCATGACTGCTCCGGAGTCCTTTCTCATAGAGTCTCCCGCAGGCGTCGAACATCGTAAAGTCCGTTATCAGGAGCGGGATTTTTT
>JBECKU010000239.1:0-15733 GCA_040235385.1 Candidatus Sulfobium sp.
CGGCCGATCCTTTTACTTTTCTGAACATTGCGCCGGGTCCCACCGTCCAAACGTATTTTATAACGGATGTAATCCAGGCACTGGCGTCGGGTCTGCCGCCTGTGGGAGCAATACCTTGGATGTCGAACATCGGGTCCGTGAACACTGAGTTCTTTGCGGACCTCCCTGTTTCACAGGTCTTGCCGGGAAGGTACACTTTTCATGTACTGGCCGCCCTGCCGGGCAGTCTCGCGAATTTCTATCTGTGGCAGACTGAGATTACGATAACTCCTTAGGCTGATTATCTTTCGTGTGCGGAATGTTTTACTGCCGCATAAACAAGGCAACCCAGCACCGCCCCCGCTGCGTTTGCAGCCATATCGCCGAAAGAGAAGGTCCGTCTCGGCAGGAAATGCTGCAGAAGTTCCAGCGCGCCGCCATATGCCGATGCACAGAGAATGGATAGAAGTATCGATTTATATATAGAAGATGCCTTTATGAAATATCTGTAAAAAAAAATAGAGGTCAGTCCGTAAAGGACGAAATGAACGACTTTGTCCGCACTGTGGAGCGTTTTCGGAGCGGAAATGGACATTACCGACGCGATGAAGATCATGATAAGCCAGAGAATCAAAAAGATCATTCTTTTTCCAGGCTCCGGTCGTAAAGTTCTTTTTTGCTTATACCGTAATCTCCGGCTATGCGCGCGACCGCTTCCTTTCTCCCAAAGCCCTTTGCCATTAAGTTCCTTGCCTCGGCGACGGCATCTTCCATGGCAAAACTTTTTTCTTCACCGCGGCCTTCGACGATAATAACGTATTCACCGGCGATCCTTGAAGCAAGAAGACTTTCGAGAATTTCCGGCAGGGTGCCCCTGAAGGTCTCTTCGAACATCTTTGTCAATTCCCTTATAACTACCGCCTTCCTCTCGCCGAAGATTCCGGCCATCTCGGTGACTGTCTTCAAAATCCTGTGGGGTGCATCGTAAAGCACCAGTGTCTTTTTTTCGATGGCGAGGTCATGCATCAGTTTTTGCCGCTGTAAGGCCTTCGACGGGACGAACCCCGCGAATATGAACTGGTCGGCGGGAAAACCGGACTGTGCGAGGGCGGTAATAACTGCCGAAGGGCCTGGAACGGATACCACCCGAATGCCTTTTTCAAGCGCCCTCCGGATGAGTACGCCGCCGGGGTCGGAGATGCCGGGTGTGCCGGCATCGGATATCAACGCCACCGACAGCCCGGCCTGCATTTTCCCGATAATTTCTTCGGTCTTAGTCCGTTCTCTTTCTCCCCAGTAACTTGTCATGGGCTTTGATATCCCGTAATGGTTAAGGAGTTTAAGAGAACGCCTTGTATCTTCCGCAGCTATGAGGTCGACTTCCTTCAGGACCCTTAACGCCCGCAGAGTTATATCTTCGAGATTGCCGATAGGTGTCGCAACTATATAAAGGACGCTTTTGTTCATCTGCGGGAGAGATAACGTGGCGAGAGAGAAACAGAACTATTCATTAAGCAATCTTCTGAGTTTCTTGTCGGTCTTTATTATCTCGTCGGCGTCGTCACCGGTGAGCTCCCAAATATATTCGTTCTTGCCCGTCCGTTTAAGCTTAATCTTGACCGGCTTTCTGGGCCTGATCTGTTGAAGTTCCGGGTCCTTTTTGATCTGAAATCCGTATTTGTCTTCCGAATGAGCGCGGGGGGCAGTACTCATCAGCATCAGAATGACGAAGAAAACTACAAGATAATTCTGAGAACTGGATAGAATCCTTAACCCGATAAACCGGAACCAGGGGCTGTTACCCACGGTGGCACGGGATATATCAGACAGATCCATTAAACCGTCATGCTCCAGCGCCCGAACAGCGGGGTAATGTCTTTGTTTCTCCATCAATAACTCCTGTACCTGTTTGTGATGGGGAATCTTCTGTCCCTGCCGAAGGCCCTGCCCGTGATCTTTATCCCCGGCGGAGCCTGTCTTCGTTTATATTCGCTCCGGTCGATCATCGCGATGATTTTTCTTGTAAGGTCCTTCTCATATCCCAGTTTCAATATATCTTCAAAAGGTATTTCATCCTCGATGTAAGCCTTCAGCACAGGGTCGAGCACTTCGTAAGGTGGGAGAGTGTCAGAGTCTTTCTGGCCGGCCTTCAACTCAGCAGTGGGCTCCTTCACTAAAACGCGCCCGGGGATGACCGGGTGCGGCCCGACGGAGTTCCTCCATGCACAGAGATCGTATACGAGGGTTTTAGGAACATCTTTTATCACCGCGAACCCGCCGGCCATGTCGCCGTAAAGAGTGGCATAACCCACGCTCATTTCAGATTTGTTGCCTGTGGTGAGAACAAGCCAATTGAATTTGTTGGAGAAGGCCATAACGATATTCCCCCTGATCCTGGCCTGCAGATTCTCCTCTGTAGTATCTTCCGCCCTCCCTTTGAAATGGTCCGACAGTTCCTCCAGATAAGCCCGATAAATTCCGGTAATGGAGATCTCGATTATTCGTATGCCAAGGTTTTCTGCGAGCCCGAAGGCGTCTTCCCTGCTCTCTTCCGAGGTGTGCATCGACGGCATGAAGAGACCGGTCACATTTTCATTTCCGATCGCATCTGTCGCCACGGCGGCGACGAGCGACGAATCGATGCCCCCGCTCAGACCGATTACTACACCCTTGAAAAGATTTTTACGCACATAATCGGTAGTGCCGAGTACGAGCGCCCGATAGATTTCTTCATTTTCGGGAAGACCGGGCCGTATAGAAAGATGCTTAAAATTCTTTTTGCCTGCAACCCCTTTCCACGGGATAAGGATCTTCTCTGCCTGAAGGGCCGGGTCTGAGCGCGACTTGCTGCCTGTCTTCGCTCTTTTCCTGAAGGTCTTTACATATTTCATATCCAGGTCGGCGATGAACATCTCTTCCGTAAACTGCCTGCATCGGGCTATCATCTCCCCGCGATGGTCGTAGATCATGCTCGAACCGTCAAACACAAGCTCATCCTGGCCTCCTACCGTGTTTAGGTAAGCAATAACGACCGAGTTCTCTAGCGACCTTTCACGGAGTATAGACTCACGGGTTTCCTGCTTTTTCTTTTCATAGGGAGAGGCGTTTATATTGATGATAATCTCAGCGCCCGCACGGGACTGGACGACAGAAGGACCATTGCAGTGCCAGATATCCTCGCATATATTGATCCCGAATTTGATATCCTTAAGGCGATAGACGGGAAATCGCTTGCCCGGCGTGAAATAGCGGAACTCTTCGAAGACCCCGTAATTGGGAAAAAAAATTTTATGATAAACCTCAATTATTTCCCCCCCTGCTACAACAGCGGCCGAGTTGTAGATATTGGAACTCTCATCCCTGTAAACAAACCCTATGATCGCCACGATCCCGGTGACCCGCGAACTGATTTTTTTTATTTCGGCAAGATTGTCTGAAATGAACTGGGGCTTGAGAAGAAGATCTTCAGGGGGATAGCCGGTCAGCGCCAGTTCGGGAAATGCCACAATATCCGCCTTGTGTCTCTTTGCCTTCACGATATGCTTGAGAATCAGCCCCGCGTTATGAGCGAGAGCGCCTACCGTAGGGTTCACCTGTGCAAGGGCGAGCCGTAAAAAAGAAGGATTATCGGTGCCGGGCATAGGTTAATGATAAAAGAATGGCTGCTCTTTGTAAAGTTGTGTCTGAAAGGGTAAAGCCACTTCCGGAGCGGGATTCCGATAATACAAATTTACCCGGTTATCGTAGTGCATGCAGTGCTTCTAACATATATGAGCAAACAAACGGGATCAATACTACCGGGAAGCCTTACCGTCAGAAGGACGAAGGTCTTCCAACGGACTGACCGGACATCTCATTCTATTTTCTCGAACAATGGTGCTCTTTGGCAGTATACACATATTCCACTATGTACTCCGGATTGCATACAACGCAGAAATCTATACCCTGGATCAAAGGAGTTTCGTAGAGGAATCGCGCTTCCCTGAGACCGTATCCACACATCCTGTTCATGACCAGATTTTTTAATCTGAAATAAGGTCTGCCGCAGTTAAGACAGAGCCATATAAAGTGGTCCTTTGCCTTTTCCAGACAAACTGGACAGATATGAATTACAATCCCCGGTTCGGCCTTCAGGCGCGTTGAAGTGAATTCGAGTCTGCAGATCCGGCACTGAGAAATCCGGTAATCGAAGTGTGACATTTCAGCCCTCGCTTTCTTTTTTGAAGCGGCGGTGAGCTGCAAGTATCAGTCCGCCGGGGTTTCTCCGGTTCGCATTCCTTTTCTTCATTATTTATCTTATCTACATTCTCCCCTATTTATCCTTCGAACGCGAGTTTTTTATTTATATTTCCTTCCGGCGCAGTCATGGACTTCTCTCACGGTCGCAATTTGAATATAATAGGAGAAATGAAAAGGTCCGGAAAGCAAGAGAATAAGACGGGTTTGTGCCTGATGGCGTGTGTTATTATTCTGGCGCACATGATTATTTTGTGGCGACCGGGCGCGGGAGAAGCGGCGTCACCCCTGATCTCGACCGGCACATCGATCAAAAACGATCTGTCACCCGATCTCATATCAATGCCCGTCGCTTATTCTTCGAAGTTTGCCGGCGGCCCCATGAAACGGATGTCCGGCGGAGAGGGAAAGAACGCCCTCTATCAGTCTTATTTCATTGACCCCGTCCTTCAGGACTGGCAAGGCGTCTTATTTTTGCCTCAACCGATAGAGAACTTCGAGGGTCTCAGCAATACCGACAATCAGATCCTGACCGGGTCTCGCGCACTTCCGCCCGACCCCAACGGCGATGTGGGGCTATATCATTATGTCCAGATGGTTAATAATTCTTTTGCGGTTTTCGATAAAAAAGGAAACAGGCTCTATGTCGGCTCCGGAAAGAGCCTCTGGACCGGCTTCGGCGCGCCCTGCGAGACTCTTTCCAACACGGACCCCGTCGTCCTCTATGACCGCTACGCCGGCAGATGGCTCATGAGTATTCTCGTATTTTCCGATTCCGACACTCCGCCGGGATACGAGTGCATCGCTGTCTCACAGACCGGCGATCCCCTGGGCGCCTGGTACAGGTATGCCTTTAAAATAAGTGACACCAAGATAATAGATTATCCGAAATTCGGCGTCTGGCCTGACGCGTTTTACATGTCGGGAAATCAGTTTGCCGGGGATGACTTCCAGGGGGCGGGTGCGGTGGCTTTTGAACGGGAAAAAATGCTCCAGGGACTCGAGGCGCGCTTTATATATATAGATCTTGATCCTCTGGATCCGAATCTCTTCGGGATGCTTCCCGCGCATCTTGAAGGTCCTCAAGTGCCGCCACCGGGGACACCCAACTACTTCGTCAATTTCGACGACAACGGGGCCGGGCTCAATGCAGACCGGCTCAGGATCTGGGAATTCCACGTGGACTGGAATGTCGCATCCAACTCGACTTTTGTCGAGAAGCCCTCTCTTCAAACGGCTTCCTTTGATTCGTCGATGTGTTTCTATGAGGAAGACTGTATTCCGCAGCGGGAAACGACGGTAAAACTGGATGCGATTTCCGAAAGACTGATGTATCGTCTTCAATACCGTAATTTCGGCCCATACCAGACGATGGTCCTGAACCATACCGTGGACACGGACAGCTCGGACCATGCGGGAATCAGGTGGTACGAACTTCGTAACGCGGGACAGGGATGGTTTATATTTCAGCAAAGCACTTATGCTCCGGACGGCGACCACCGCTGGATGGGAAGCATTGCCATGGACGGAAACGGTAATATAGCGCTTGGCTACAGCGTATCCGGAGAAGGCACTTATCCCTCTGTCCGTTATACAGGAAGGACTTTGTCCGATCCATTGAGCTCGCTGCCGCGTCTCGAAAATACTTTAATAGCCGGCAGGGGCTCTCAGACGCATCCTCAGTCGCGATGGGGTGATTACAGCACCATGAGCATTGATCCTTCAGACGACCTGACATTCTGGTATACCCAGGAATACTATGACATCACGTCGCCCTCGAGATGGAAGACGAGGATCGGCTCGTTTACTTTCAAGACCTACGAGATAACAGCGTCGGCCGGCGAGGGGGTGATCATTTCGCCTTCAGGGATATTGAGCGTCAGTCATGGCGCCGACCTTGCTTTTACCATTACCCCGGACCAGGGATATCATGTGGCCGACGTCCTCATCGACGGCGTTCCTATAGGCCCTGTAACTACATATACCTTTACGGATATCGCAGCCGGTCATTCCATAGAGGCGGTCTTTGCAGTCACGATCAACACATGCGCAGCGACCTTGTCCGAAGACTGGCATATGCATATGCCCATTATTGATATCGGTGAAATTTATGTTAACGCTGATGCCGTTTGTGGTCTTGACGGCGGCTGTAGTATAACGCGTGTTGAAGCAGTGCAGTCTGAAGGTTTCCAAAATTGCGAAGTAGCCATATTGACTCCGGAACCAGGACTTCATTTGCCGGTTGTATTCTATGCGGGGCTCTCTTTCTGGGTGGATCTTCGGTATGTGCCCACCACTGACGGACAAATATGGTTTGTGCTGACGGATTATGGACTCAATTAGGGATTTTTTCCGATAACCTATGGGAATTAACTTCTCTTTTAAGGCCTGACGATGGAGAACTGGAAGGACAATGTTTTTTTTGTTCTCATTGAACCGAGAGAACCCGGCAATATCGGGGCCTCCGCCAGGGCGATAAAGAATATGGGGTTCAAAAATCTCTGTCTTGTAAGCCCGCCCGCTGCGGATAACGGGGAGGGGCGCTGGTTCGCACGGAATGCGCACGACGTGCTGGACTCTGCAACGGTCTATGGAAGCGTCCCGGCTGCAATAAAGGACAAAGCCATTGTTGTCGGAACCACGAGAAGAAAGGGGAAACGGAGAGGACTGGCGCTCCAGGCCGATGAAGGCGCGGGTAAATTATACGGGCTGGCCCAAAAAAATAAGGTCGCGGTGCTTTTCGGAAGAGAGGCCAGGGGATTGTTCAATGAAGAGGCAGAGGAGTGCGGATTTATGCTTACGATCCCTGCAAGCAAGAGTCAGCCTTCGTTAAACCTTTCCCATGCCGTTCTGATCATTGCCTATGAATTGTCAAAAGCCGAATATTTGGCGAATGGATTTACAGCAGAAGACCCGGCGTATATGCTCCCGCCCCTCCGGCATATACCTTCCCCGGTTCTGGCGCAGCATGACCGGATGAGAGATTTGTACGAAAGGATAACTCGCGTCCTCGCACTCCTTGACTATTATCCCCGAGGCGACCGCAATCTGGAAAAAAAGATCCTCCTGAGCCTCAAGCACTTCATCGGCAGGGCCGGTCTCACGGAAAAGGAATTGAAGATGCTGTACGGCCTCTGCTATCAGATTGAAAAGAAGGTAAGGCCGCGATAGCAAGGCGGGAGGGGGTTGGTAACTCGGACCTTTGATCCATCTGTTCTTGCAGCAGCACATTATCGCGGCGGCGAAGAGCAGTTTCTACGATGTAGTCGAGATTTTTCTCCCGGACCTGTGTGATCATCTCTTGACCGGCTTTGTCCAGAGACAGATCGATGATCTCCCCGACGGGGTCCAGGTGGTTGCGAAGCAGGGCGACGATCGGGATCTCGTTCGTGTCCTTCTGTGTCACTTCAGATACGGCATAGTCGAGGACCGGCCGGTCGTCATGGTAGAGTGGTGCGCCGGAGCTGAGATCCGCGAGGCCGCGGGGGCCGGCGATAAAACTGCCCAGGAAAACGGGAAGTTGATGCATGCCGTATCGTTTATCCCCCATGAGCGTTATGCGGAGGTCGTGCCTGACTTCATTGTCCCCTTCGGGGTCTTCCCTAAGCAATGCCAGGCGATCTCCTGAAAGCTTGAGCTCGGGCGTTTTCACGCCGATTAAGAGCATCTCCTCTGTGTTGTACCATAGAAAACTCTGCGGAAACGTATCCAGAAAGGTGGCCACGACAGAACGAAACTGCCCGACCGGGAAAAAGGGGAGGGGTAAGAACTGAACGATGAAACCTCCCTGTGTGAGCCTCTGACTTGCACGCTTATAGAACTCTGCCGTATAGAAAAAGGGTACGCCCGGCCGTGATATCTGTCCCACCTCAATCGAGATTACATCGTAAAGCTCTCTGGTATGCGCAAGGTAGTTTCGTCCGTCCTCGCGCAGCAGGCGGACACGACCATCGTCCATCCAGGCCGAAGGGAAGTATTCCCGGATTACATCGAAAACAGCGGGTTCGATATCGACGCAGTCCAACCGGCCGATACTGTACATGAGAAAACGACTGGCTGTCAGGCCTGCGCCGGCGCCTACCAGAAGCACTGAGTGAGGGTCGGAACGGAGCAACATCGGGACATGAGCCGCCATGATCTGGTGGTTTTTTCTGTCTTGTCCTTGCCATAACCGATTGATTTCCAGTACCCTTTCTCCCTGGGGCCTTTGGATTACAGCCAAGTTCGACGAGAGACCTTCACGGTAGGCGATGAGATGGTCGTCCTTCTTTTTATTGACAAGAAAATCCTCAGGCAGGTGCGTGCCGGTGGCAATCGGTACCAAAAGCCAGACAATGAGCGAAACAGAGACGGCCGCCCAGCGAACGGCCGGTGAAAAGCTCCGGTCCAGCACAATCCAGGCAATGAATCCTCCAGCCAGACTGAGCCCGGTCGTAAAGAGCAGCGTCGACTGCTGGCCGAATAAGGGGAGTACGGCGAAACCTACGGCGAGTGAGCCCGCAATACCACCTATGGTGTTGACTGCGGACAGTCGTCCCACGCTGACGCCTGCAAATGCGGGTTCTGCAAGTACCAATCGAATGCCTAGAGGAAACGCGGCCCCCGAGAGGATCGCCGGCGGAACGAGCAGGAAGAAGTAAGTTGAGAGGGGCAGCGGTTCTAAATGATGCCAGAAATCAGCGGGTATGAGCATTAGTCCTAACGTTAGAAGCCCTATAGCTACCTGAAGTGAGCCAAACCAGAAGGCTCTCGACTTCGAACGGTCAAAGCGAAACCCGGCAGCGGCGCTGCCCAGAACAATGCCGATCAATACAGCAGAGAGTGCGAGGGTATATGTGTAGACAGTGTTTCGGACAAGCAAAGCCATGTGGCGCGCCCAGAGGACCTCGTTTCCCAAAGCTACAAATCCCGTTAGAAAAAGAAGCGCAGAGACCGCGGCATGGGTGCGCGTCGCACCTGGTCGGCGTTCCGGTTTTTTATTTTGTGAAAGAGCTTGTGCACGAAGCCCCAGAAAGCCGGCTGTCAGAGCGACCAGGACGTCGAGCGAGACGCCAACGCAGATTGAGCCGAACATCCCAAGGGCCGGAAGCAATACCAAACCGGTGACTACACACCCGAGGGCCGCCCCAAGTGTATTCAGCCCGTAAAGGAACCCGACAGAGCGGGCGATCCTGGCCTCGTCATTCACGTATTGGCGGCAAAAAAGCGGAAGGGTCCCTCCCATGAGGATCGTGGGAGGCAGGAGTATGACAGAGACTAACCCGAACCTGACGAGCATGCGTATAGCAAACTGCCCGCCGGCCGCGCGATAGGCCATTCCATAAACAGAGTCAAGTATTTCGAATGAGAATGGACTAGCAAGCGCCAGTATGCCTACAGCAAGTTCCATCAGCGCAAAGAGTTTCAGGGGACGTGAGGTCCGTTGCGAGATGCGTCCGAATAAGTAGCTCCCGATCGCAATCCCAAGAAAAAAAACAGCCAAAACTGTGCTCAAGGCGTAACTTGTCGATCCGAAGACAAGCGACGCACTGCGAATCCAGCATACCTCGTAGATAAGTCCAGCACAGCCGGACAAGAAAAAACATATGCCCGCGATTACGTTTTTCCTGTCTATTGCTCGACTCCCCAAAATGTCCTGCTCAGACCTCAATTTTTCTTCACAAAATCTCCGAACCCCGCAAGTATCTTCAGCCCCAGTTCCTGACTTTTTTCGGGATGGAACTGAGTTGCGACAATATTGTCTTTCCAGATCATGGAAGTGAAGGTCACTCCATAATCGGTGGTGCCGGAAGTGATATCTTCGTCAACGGGCGCGACGTAAAAAGAGTGGACAAAGTAAAAAAAAGAATCGTTCTCTATGTCAGAAAAAACAGGAGGTCTTCTGATAATCTTAACGTTGTTCCATCCCATGTGAGGTACTTTTTCCCTGATCTGGAACCTCACGACTTTTCCGCGGAATATGTCCAGCCCCTTGCAACGGCCGAACTCCTCGGATTCGCTGAACAAAACCTGAAGACCGAGGCAAATACCGAGATAGGGCTTGCCTTTTTCGATGGATCTGACGACAGCGTCCGTCAGGGAAAGGTCGGTCAGATTTCTGATGCAGTCCCTGAAAGCACCCACGCCAGGAAGGACGACGGCTTCAGCGTCGGCAATTACCCGGGCTGAAGAAGTAATCCTCGCATCGACGCCCACTTTTTTGAAGCCTTTTTCGACACTCCGGAGGTTTCCCATGCCATAATCAACAATTGCAATCATGAGAATTTATATTACTCGCACCGCTTTACAATGGTCAACATAAAGCCGTTTCCGGATTTTTATAATTCTTTTTCGGCATTTGTCATTTTCGATAGACCATCTCTTGTTTTGTGATAACTCATTGACACTCTTGGATTTTACTTGATATACTCCTTTATCGTACAAGGTCTGACGAGAAGGTTGAAGGCACATAACCAACTTAATGTATCGTGCTTTGAAGGATAAGGTCGAAAGAGGAAGAGCATGCGCCGTATTTTGGCCTTGATCCGTTCCGAAGAAAGCGGCAGGATTGGTTCGTCCGATTTTTTTCATGAGCGGAGAAGGCAATTCATCCGGAAATCTCCTCCTTTTTACGCTCCCCATCCACAATTTTGGTGCCGATAAAAAGGTGCTCATGTGATAGGTCTGAAGCAATTTTCCGGAATAGTACTATATGCAGTCCGGCCTGCCGGGTTTACAGCGGTACCCCCCGAGGATACAGGTAAATAATGAGCCTCGCGGGAAGACTCGAAGACCTGGCAATTTCCGACATCTTTCAGATTCTCAGCGTAGGGAGAAAGACAGGGTCATTTATAGTGGGGGGCACAAAAGGCACCGCACTTATAGTCTTCAGGGACGGCCTCGTCGTGAGAGCGGAAACGGACGACATCGAGGGATCTCTCGGGAACGACCTGGTTGCAAGCGGTCTGATAAAAGATACGGTGCTGAATCTTGCGGTCGAAGTACAAAGAAAACTGCCCTCAAAATCGGTTGCGGAAATTCTCGTGGATTTCGGCGCCGTCAGTGCCGACATCCTGGAAAAAATTGTAAAGAAAAGAATTGAAAAAGTCATTTACCGGTTGCTTCTCTGGGAGGACGGAGACTTCCAGTTCGAACTCGACGACTTGAACCTTGAAGGGAAAACCTCCCTTTCCGACCTGGGCTGGGAGCTTTCAAGAGGCCTTAGTCCGGAATACCTGTTGATGGAGGGTGCACGCGTACAGGACGAAAGCACGCAGGGCTCTTTTGTCTCTCCTGAGGAGTTTCAGATCGACGGTGCTGACGAAGGACCGGGCTGGGATGATGACTGGGAGACACCTCCTGTGCAGAGAAAGGACATCTCGTCGCTGAAATCACTGACGCAGGAACTCAGATACCCGACCTCGACCTCTGAGATCACTCTTCTCATGCTGCGTTTTTCAAGTGACATTTATTTTCGCGGAATTCTCTTTATGGTCGGGAAACAAGAGATGGTGGGACTGGGCCAGTTCGGGCTGGAGATCGAACAGGCGGACGAGAAGGTCAGGGGAAAGGTGTTTATGATCGATGAGAGTCCTTTTTTCAAGAGAATAATTCTCGAACAGAGGCCTTATAAAGGCGCTCTAGAAAAAGACGATATTACCCGGCAGATCATGGAAGAGTTCGGAGGTGTGTGGCCCTCCGAAGCGGGTGTTTTTCCGGTGGTTGCCGAAGGACATGTCGTTGCGCTCCTTTATTGTGACAATTTTTCGTCCGGGGAACCGGTTGGTGAAACGGAAGGGCTTGAGATCTTTATCAATCATGCCGGCCTTGCTCTCGAAAAATCTCTCCTCCAGAGAAGGCTGCAGGAAATCGAAATGAAGAAAAGCACCCAATAAGACAGTGGAGATTTTTTTTTCATTATTTGATAAAATCGTACACTAATTGAAAAACGGGACATAGAGGTTACGGGGCTGTTTTAATCCTCTCTTCCCCGTTTTGTCAGGAGAGGTTCTATGAAGACCATTCTCATAGTCGAAGATTCCGCCACGACCAGGGCGTTAATAAGGGCGGTAATTGATGAAACAGGTGACTTTGAGACCGTCGAGGCATCATCAGGGTTTGATGCTCTGAAACTCCTTCCCCAGCAGGATTACGATCTTGTAATCACCGATATCAATATGCCCGATATCAACGGACTTGAGCTGATCAGTTTTATACGAAACAACCCGCGCTACAACCACCTTCCGATTGTTATAGTCAGCACGGAAAGAAGCGATGAGGACAAAAAAAGGGGAATTGCCCTTGGAGCGGACGCCTATGTCTCGAAACCTTTCAAGTCTTTCGAACTTCAGGAAATAATAAAGAAGACAGTAGGTTCATGAAATCTTCCAGGAAGGAGTTTATCGCTGAAGCTGAAGAACTCATCGACGAAGCGCAACGACTCATTCTCGAAATCCAGGACACATTCTCATCCGGACTCAACCCCGACACAATAAACGCGTTGTTCCGCACGATGCACACCCTCAAGGGTGTCGCGGGTTTGTTTAATCTGCAGGGCATTACCGATCTGAGCCATGCGCTCGAAACGCTCATGGATGACGTCAGACTGGGGAAAATAGAAATGAACCCGGGCGTGGTGAATTTCCTTTTCCGCAATGCGGATATACTCAGGAATCTCGTGGAGGAAATCGGAAAGGGAAACGAAGAGGGGGACATAACCCCTTTCGTGGAGGACATAGAATCTTTCCGGAGTTCACAGAAAGAAGGGAAGGACAATGTTCGGGCAGAAGGTGTGATCGATGATTCCATTTTGAAAGTGCTCTCCGAATATGAAGAACACAGGCTCAAATCCAATATCAAGGGCGGCAAGGGCATTTATCTCGCCAAAGCGATCTTTCGGCTGGATACTTTCGATACTTCCCTCGAGGAACTTACGACATTGATTAGGACAAAGGGCGAACTCATCTCGAGCCTGCCCACATCCGAAAATATTCCGGAGGGGTCCATCGGCTTTAACCTTATGTTCGGCAGTGCGCTTGAAGACGGGCAGATCAGAAACGGTATCGATTTCGAGGTCGAGACTCTCCTGAAGCGGAAGGGAAGCGAAGAGTCCCCTTCGGTCTTACAGATGCAGCAGGACACCCATCTAAAGAGCACGACTACGACAGTGAGAGTGGACATAGAGAAGCTCGACAGGATTCTGAATACCATCGGCGAACTTACCCTGGCAAAAGGGGCTGTAAAGAGGATAGGCACTGAACTCGTCGAACAGTACGGCCAGTCTTCTCTCGTATACGACGTGCATAAGATATCCGAGACCCTGGAGAGGAGATTCGCCGAACTTCAGCATCAGGTGCTCGAAATAAGAATGGTACCTATCGGGCAGATCTTTTCAAGGCTCGCCCAGGTTGTCAGGCGTTATGCCCGGGAAATCGAAAAACAGATCGATTTGGCGGTCTACGGTGAAGATACCGAGATCGACAAGTATATCGCCGAGGAAATAGTCGACCCGCTGATGCATCTGGTCAGAAATGCGATCGACCACGGTATAGAGTTCCCCGGGGAACGGAAGAAAAAAGGGAAGAAAGAGTCCGGAACGATTGTCCTCAGGGCCCACCAGAAGGGCAACCACGTGGTCATCGAACTGAAGGATGACGGGGCCGGGGTCGACGTCGTAAAGGTGAAGATGAAAGCCATGGAAAAAGGGTTGATCGAAGCAGGTGAAGAACTCGATGAGGAAAAAGTCATCGACTTCATTTTTGCTCCCGGGTTCAGCACGAAGGACAATGTCAGCGAAGTTTCGGGGCGTGGAGTCGGTCTGGATGTAGTCAAAGACGGTGTCTCGGCCCTGGGAGGTTTTGTCGGTGTCGAGACCCGCAAAGACGCCGGGACTACCTTCATGCTGACCCTTCCGATTACGCTCGCGATAATCAAGGCGCTTATTGTGCGGGTAGGCGACGACAAGTTTGCGGTCCCCCTCACTTCAATGTCCGAGACCCTTATGGTCGAGAAGAAGGAGATACAGTCCATAGAGTCGAAGGAGGTTTTTTATCTCCGGGGAGATATGCTCCCCATGATCAGGATAAACAAATTTTTCGGCATCGGGGGCGATGCGGCGGA
This sequence comes from Candidatus Sulfobium sp., assembly GCA_040235385.1. Lineage (GTDB taxonomy): Bacteria > Nitrospirota > Thermodesulfovibrionia > Thermodesulfovibrionales > UBA6898 > JBECKU01. The sequence goes on from JBECKU010000239.1 coordinate 14,314, forward strand.
ACGGTACTTTGCCGTGGTCGTGGGCCTGGGTGACCGGAAAGCGGGTTTGCTGGTCGACGAACTTTACGGTCAGCAGGAGATAGTTATCAAATCGTTGGGAGATTATCTCCAGAAATTGAAAGGTTTCGCCGGGGCCGCCGAGATCGGGCGACATGAAGTGATACTGGTCCTTGATACTGAAGCTCTTATCGGCGATTCCGTTACGAGACAGAAGGGAGGCGCTTATGTATGAGGAATTTTACGGGTTGAAGACCAGACCCTTCAGCAAGACCCCCGACCCGAAGTTCCTCTTTCTCAGCAAAAACCACGAGGAGGCGCTCGCAAGACTCCAGTATGCTGTGGAGGAGAAAGAACTCATCATGCTGACCGGTGAGATAGGGTGCGGCAAGACCACATTGACCAGGGCGTTGATGGATACGCTGGGGCCTAATCACAGGGTCGTGAATATTATCAATCCCAGGCTTACTGCGGCCCAATTTTTGAGGACCGTTGCCATGAGAATGGAAACCGGCAGCCGTTCAAACCACAAAGCCGACCTCCTTGACGCCATCTATAGAAGGGTTTTTGAGGACTATGAATCAGGTATTACTCCTGTCGTTATAATCGACGAGGCCCAGTTGATCCCTGGAAGGGACACTTTTGAGGAGATACGTCTCCTTACGAATTTCCAGCTCGATTATGCAAATCTTCTTAGCCTCATTCTGGTGGGACAGACCGATCTCAGAAAGAGGTTGAACCATAAAGCATACATCCCGCTCAAACAAAGGATCGGCCTTTTCTTTCATCTGGGACCGATTACGGAGGAAGAAATCGGGGAATATGTAAGGTTCAGGCTCAGGGTGTCGGGGAGGGACGAACTCTTTTTTACCGAGGGGGCGCTTAAATCTCTACATCGATATTCAGGTGGAATACCGAGAGTAATAAATAGTATCGCAACGTCGGCGCTGCTGGATGGATTTGCCAGGGAGCGTCACACCGTGGATGAATTTCTGATCGAAGACGCGGCAAGGGAACTGGGTTTGAATGGATATCTCGAAAATTAGGAAAAAGGCGAGGGAGCAGGAAGGGAGTAAGGAGGAAAAGCCCGTTGAGTCTCCGGCTGAACCTGTTGAGGCATTGACGGAGGAAAGTCCTGCCGTGATTTCGCAGGAAAAGCCCGTCTCGCAGAGTCCAGAATCTCTGAAGGAAGAAGATCGGGGTGAAGATCCGGGAGAAGGCCGGGAAGTGGTTGAGGAGGTTACACCCGGAGAAGACGGGATTGTGGAGTTGCTTACTTTCAGCCTGTCGGGGGGAGAGTTTGCTTTCAGGGTTTCGGAGGTTGAGGAGATCATAAAATATCAAAAAGCGACCAGGGTGCCTACACTGCCTGATTACGTCAGCGGTATAACTTCGCTCAGAGGAAAGATCATCCCTGTTGTAA
>JBECKU010000256.1:0-4481 GCA_040235385.1 Candidatus Sulfobium sp.
GTGTGTAGATGTCAGCGACACCGCCACAGGTTCTCTCGGCACAGTCTGCTATATCAGCGCGCCCGCGACGTTTACTTATGTCCCATTCGTCGGCCCCTATGATATCTGCGGTACTTATACCGTTGACAATACTGCCTCCTTTGTGACTAACGACACAGGCACAACAGGTAGCGATAGTTGGACAATCACCGTAAATGTTCCCTGCACGGGCGGCTGCACACTGACCCCTGGCTACTGGAAAACTCATTCGGAGTTCGGTCCCGCTCCATATGACGACACCTGGGCACAACTGCAAAACGGAGCAAGCACGCCGTTCTCCCTCAGCGGGCAAAGCTACTATGAAGTGCTCTGGACAACTCCAGAGGGTGGCAATGCTTACTATATCCTGGCACATCAATATATCGCTGCGCAGTTGAACTTCCTGAACGGCGCCGATCCCAGTGCTGCTCAGGCAGCCTATGATGAGGCTACAGCGCTATTCAACACTTACACACCTGAAGAAGTGGCTGCCCTAAAGGGAAAAAACGGCAAGGAACTGCGCAACGAATTTATCTTACTCGCCGATGCACTCGATGATTACAACAACGGACTGACGGGCCCCGGGCATTGCAGCGAAGAAACCCTGCCCCTGGCATGTGCGTCTGAGATTGGGCCGGGCCCTTCGGCTGTTTATTGGGCATCTTTCGCGGATTATGTAGCCGGAATTCTGAGTGTTGATTACACATTAAATAATCGCACAGCTGATTGCACCTTGAACAGTGTGAGCGCAAACTCTACGAATTATACAAACGGCGTTGTGGATGTGAACACGCCTGTGCCGGTCGGCACTATTTCGGCGGGCTCATCAGGCAGTTTCACAATACAATATCAAGTGCCCTCAGGCGTTAACGCTTTTCAAAGCTGCCTGACAATTTCTGATGATACTGGGAGTGAGGTTATGTGCGTCGACATAACTGTCCCCCCACCCCCGGCATAAAATATAATATAAACCACCTGGCTTATTTAATCAGGTGGATTTAACTTGTGCTGGTGATCGACATACAGTATTGAAGGGGATAGAAGATGATTGAAGTACAGTCGTAAAGGACAAAAAAGTATTTAGAGGGCCTGTACATTTCAGGCCCTTTTTTTTTATTACCGCTTTTCATTTGTTAATTACCCTTTCTTCCTGATTTTCCAGCTGAGAATTGATAGATATTAAAAAAAATATCTTTGCTAAAAGAAGCTCAAAGCTTTGTCCAAGTATGTTTTATTCTCTTCACAGTCTTTCATAGAAATTCGGTTGCAAGAAAGTATTCGATTGTCGGTATAACTAACGAACTGTAATTCCATCGTAGCCTGCACCAACCTTCTTCTGCCCGAACAGCATCGGTTATTTTTGCAGGGGAGAGCACACGGCAAACAAACGCCAACCGGAAGAAAAGCCCGACGAGATGGGCGAGAAATTCGACTTGAAAAACATCCGGGATCGGATTTTTTTGATTGACAAAGGCATCGGGCCTTCATTATTGTACCTGAGTCTTCAGGGACGGGGAGTCGTGTTCCAAAATGATGATCGGGACATCTTGTATTGCCTTGCCTTTCCTTCTCTGCTGACGGACAACTTCTATATTTTTGAAGGGGAGCGCCATGGGGTATAACTGGGAAGGGGACTTGATTCTTCAGGATTCGGCCGTCGAGAGGAAGCGCTATGTCATCGGCCGGAGGCAGCCTATCACCACCGACATACGGGAATGGATATCCTTCGAGGACAATGTCGTCATGAAGGAGATCCTGAGCGAACTTAAGGATGAACACGGTCTTCCTACCAGCAAGAAACCCGGCGATTTCGACAGGCGGGCCATGGTTGTCTGGCGGTTCATCGCGGAGCAGATCAGGTATGTATATGACACCACCAAATACAAGAAGGCCGACTTTTGGCTGTTTCCTCCCGAGACCTGCCAGATCCGGATGGGAGACTGTGAGGACGGCAGCTTTCTCATGGCGAGTCTCCTGATCGCAGGAGGCGTGAGTCCCTTTTGTGTGAGAGTCGTCCTGGGCAGGGCTTTTGACGCATCCGGCAAGTCCCTTGGCGGGCACTGCTGGCCGGTCTACAAGAACGAGTCGGGCAGGTGGTGCATCCTTGAAAGCACAATCGACAGCGTTCCCTCCCTCATGCCGGATGCCGACGAACTCACCCGGGAGGGCCGGCCCTTTCGGTATGAGCCTCTCTACTGCTTCAACAGCCACCATCTCTGGGAGATATTCCCCGGGAATAACAAACCAATAAAAGGTACGCTTAACAGATATTACAAAGTCCGCAGGAAAAAGGTGGACATGCGCGAGGCGCACTTGCATCTCAACTTCAAATAACTTTTTTTTGAAAGGGTAATGAATGACGACGCTGAGGAGCAGGAAGTGGACGGTGATGGTTTATCTGGCAGGAGACAATAATCTTGACGGCGCTGGTGTGGTGGACCTGAAAGAGATGAAGAAGGCCGGATCAAGCGGCGATGTCGCTGTGGTGGCGCAGTTTGACAGGAGCGGGACGAAGAACGGCACCAAGAGGTATTTTCTGCAAAAAGGCGGGACACTGGCTGCAGACGTTGTCGATGACCTGGGAGAGACGAATACCGGAGACCCGCAGGTGCTTCAGGACTTTATACTCTGGGCTGCTCGGACTTACCCGGCCGAGCATTACATGGTCGTCGTCTGGAACCACGGAAGCGGATGGGACGACGAGAACGTCTACCGCGTAGGCCGGTCCCTGGGGAGAAACATCGTCCGCAGGGGAACGCCGATTTCTGACACGAACTTCGGAGACGCCGTGCCTTTCGGGGCGGTCCGCGCGATCTCCGGCGGCAGGCTGAAGCGGTCGGTCTTCAGCACTTCCATAGAAAAGGCACTGACGACCCGCGCCATCGCCTTTGACGACAGCGCAAGGGATTTTCTGGATAACATGGAAATGAAAAAGGTGCTGGGCGAGGTGACGAATAAGCTCGGTCGGAAGATCGACGTACTCGGTCTGGACGCATGCCTCATGAACATGCTCGAAGTGCACTACCAGATGAGAGATGCGGTCCTATTCTGCGTCGGCTCCGAAGAGGTAGAGCCCGGCGACGGCTGGCCTTACGATGCCGTGCTTTCAGCGCTTCTTAAAAAACCCTCGATGACTCCCTGCGACCTGTCCTCCGTTGTCGTCGATAAATATCTAAAGTCGTATAAGGCGGCCGACGGCGTGACCCAGTCCGCCTGCGATATCGGCAGGGTGAAGGCCGTCGGCGAAGCGGTCGACAGGCTGGCACGCGTCCTGACAGACAGGCTTTCCAGCGCTGCGGTAAGGATGTCGGTCATCCAGGCGCGCAGTCGCGTCCAGTCTTATTACACTCCGGAGTATGTAGACATGGTTGATCTCTGCATGCTTCTTATGCAGTATCCGGGGACAAAGGAGATCAGGCCCGCCTGCCAGGCGGTAATCGATGCTCTTGTGAAAAACGGGATGGTGGTTAAGTCCGGGTACAAAGGCGGCGATGTGAACAACTCTCACGGCGTCTCGATCTATTTTCCCACCGGGAAGATCTCGCCGCTTTACACGAAACTCGACTTCGTCAAGCAGACAAAATGGGGGTCTTTCCTGAAGGCATATCTGGGCGGCATGAAAAGGGGATGAGAATTCAATGAAGCGGCACTGCAGTAGACGGCAGATCATCTCGCGGTCTTTTCTGGCGACGCTCCTCTGCCTGGCGGCATGCGCTCCGTTGATAGGGCCTTACAGTCCCACTGCGTATAAGAACGCCACCGGCCTAAAAGCGGAGACGCTTGCGCTGATGGACAAGGCCACGACGCCATATGCCGAAAATGAGAAAAAAGTCGAGGCCCTGATGGTCGAGATCGATAAAGCTTATGAATATGTCCACGGCATTCCCTCAAACAGTATTTCCGCCAGGCAATGGGAGATCCTCAGGAAGCCCGACGGCGATCTGCTGGGCAGGTTCTTTGCCCGATGGAAATCGGAAGGCACATTGAAGAGGGTATATATCGATGAGTTCAAGGGGATTATATCCGACGCCTTCGATGAGATCATCTGTCTCGAAGCAAACAAGAAATCAGCAAACCAATGTCTGAAATAGCGGGGAGGCGATATGGCGACGTTTACGGATTACAAAAAGGAATTGCAAAAGGGGGTAAGGAAACTCGCGCAGAGGCTCGTCGGGGATTTTGAGGAATACGCACTTGAGGACACGAATTCATTCCTGAAAAAATCGGAGGATGACCTGAAGCGCTGGACAAGGCTGCTTGAAGCCGGAGAGATCACCGAACAGGACTTTGCCGATCTCGTGAGGGCCAAGGAGGCCCTGGCTGAACTGCACGAGTTGACCGAAGCCGGCATCGGACACACAAAACTGGACCGTTTCAGAAAGGACCTCATAAGCCTGGTTATCGACACGGCAATGAAGGTCTATATCTGAAACCTGTTGGCATAAAGAGGAAGAGACGGATAA
>JBECKU010000274.1:0-16520 GCA_040235385.1 Candidatus Sulfobium sp.
ATGTGTACCCGCGCGATAAGTTTGATGCCATAGGACTCATGGAGGTCGTTAAGAACCACCGGTTCGCCCTTGTCAGGAACGCGGGCGAGTGGGATGTTATCGAGAGCTCCGAAGCCCGAATGGTAAAAGACGCGCTGAAAAGGAGCGAGGAGAAGCTTCAATCCCTTTTCAGCAACATGTCGGAAGGGTTTGCCTATCACAGGATTGTGCTTGATTCCGGCGGAAAGCCCTGCGACTATATCTTTCTCGAAGTCAACAAGGCATTCGAGAGGCTCACCGGTCTTAAAGGAAAAAGCATCATCGGCAAGAGTGTTACAAAAGCTATTCCGGGAATAGAAAGAGATCCGACAGACTGGATAGGAAAATACGGCAAAGTCGCTATGACCGGTACGCCGGTTCATTTCGAGAGCTGGTCGGAACCTCTCAATAAGTGGTTTTCGGTCTCCGCCTTCAGCCCGCACAAAGGCTATTTTGCCGTAACGTTCAGCGACATAACCGAGCGTAAGCGTTATCAGGAGGAACTGGAACGGAAAACCCTCCACCTCGAAGCCGCAAATAAAGAGCTTGAGGCTTTCAGTTATTCCGTTTCTCATGACCTGCGTGCCCCCCTTCGAAGTGTAGATGCGTTTAGTCAGGAACTTCTCGAAGATTACATGGAAAAACTGGACGAAAACGGCAGAGATTCCCTTCAGCGCATACGCGCGGCAAGCCAGAGGATGGGCATGCTCATTGACGGACTTCTTGACCTGTCGCGTGTCTCGCGCAGCGATATGAGACGTGAAAAGGTAGACCTGAGCGCTCTCGCGCGTGATATTGCGGTCAATCTTAAGACCGTGCAGCCCCGGAGGAAAGTTGAATTCATAATCCATGAGGGTCTTGTCGCTGAAGGTGATAAACAACTCTTGTATATAGTTTTGCAGAACCTGCTCGGGAACGCATGGAAATTCACCCAAAACCTTACTGCCGCGAAAATAGAGTTTGCGGCTGCGGACTCATCGGGGACACGGGCATATTTCGTGAGGGACAACGGCGCCGGTTTCGATATGGCCTATGAGAACAAACTTTTCTCTCCGTTTCAAAGACTCCATCACGGCTCCGAATTTCCGGGGACCGGCATCGGACTTGCCACCGTTAACCGGATCATTCAGCGACATGGCGGACGTATCTGGGCGGGGGGTGCAGTCGGACAAGGTGCGACTTTTTATTTTACGATTGGGTAAGTGTGTTGCGTATACACATTGATGTTGCATAAGGGAGAAGGCAAACATGCTAAAAAAGTCCATAAAGTCCCACCTAATAGACCGGCGGGCAGGCGGTGTGAATTTATTATGATTCATGTGACCGCAGATATAACCAGCAGGATTCCCGGAAGGGTCTGGCCGGCCTGCTTCAAGGACGGGCAGGGCCTCCGGTTATAGATCTTTTTCACCATGTTCTACTTCTCTCTTCCAGATTGTTATGCAACTGCAAAGTTTTAATAAAAGAGAGGGCGAGGCAAATGAATAACAAAATCATTCTTCTGGTAGAGGACAATCCCGACGATATCAAAATAACCCTGAGGGCTTTAAAGAAATCGAATATCCTGAACAAAGTAGTGGTCGCAAGAGACGGGGTCGAGGCCCTGGATTACCTGTTCGGAAAAGGAATGCACGCCGGCCGCGACATAAGCGTCAAGCCCCAGGTTATACTGCTGGACTTAAACATGCCCAGAATGGGAGGACTTGAGGTATTACAGCAGATGAGGTCGGATGAAAGGACGAGGTTGCTCCCCGTGGTTGTTCTCACGACTTCAAATGAAGATGCCGACCGCATAGAAAGTTACAGCCTTGGGGCCAACAGCTATGTTCGTAAGCCGGTGAATTTCGATCGGTTTGCAAAGGCCGTTCAGCACCTGGGGCTTTATTGGCTTGTACTTAACGAGGCGCCTTAAGATATCCCCGTAGATAAGAACGCCTCCCAAAGAGGAATTTATCCGTTCTTCACAACTTCATGACCAGGCCGGCCATCGGCACAAACGGCTTTGGTCTGTGGTTGATGAATTCGTTATATTCAGTCACGAACTCGACATAAGCGTCCACGTCTACTGTGCCGTTCCTCAAAAAAGGATTATGTCTGTTTGAAGCAACAAACTCCATGTCTTTTTTCAACGAATCGGATTTCGAGACATCGATAAGTTCTTTTTCCGCTTTGTCAGAATGGTCCGTCATGATATCTTCTGCCGGATTTTCTTTAAAAGATCTTCCATTTCGAATATCTTAAAATATTTCTCAATCAACTGCCAGTCCAGGTTCTCCTTATGCAATGAAAGCAGGGACTCTATATCCACGGTGTCACTCTGCTCTGTCGAGGGACTGTTTTTTATAGCTTGCAGTTTCAACGCCACTATGTCTTCAGGCCTGAGAACCCTGACTGACAGTTCATTCCCGAATATTCCTTTTTCCTCCGCACGGACGAGCATATCCAGACTCGCTTCCCTGAAAGCATGAAGGAAATCAACCTCCCCGAAAACGTTCAGGTCGGATATATACTGTGAAACATTCTCGCTTCTATACCTGCGCTCGTAACCGAGGTCAAGCATAATGCGGTCTACCTTCTCAATGTCTTTTCGCTCAATAAGCATGTCGAGGTCTACCGTCGATCTGCCCACTCCCCACAGTCCCATAGCAAATCCTCCCATAAGGGCATAACGAATGTCTTCCTTATGGAATGCCCGAATGAGCTTCCCCAGGACCAGCTTAAAGTTCATGAAGGAATTCATCGAAGCTTATTTAGAATAGTCGGGATGGTTTCATTATGCCTGATTTTCAACCATTCGAATAATTCGACCAAATCAACACCTTCACCCGGTATAGTGAAGGATTTTCCACTTTCATTTGTCTGCTTTTTTGGATGACCAGAGGAGGAAAAGGCATACAATCACTATCAGGAAAAGAGGAAAAGCCACGAGAGCGACCTTGATAAGCTCCACCTCTGCGGCTGCGGCGGCTTCCGGCACGGAGAAACTGTCCGGATAGAAGGATTTCAGATAATGGATCTCCTCTACCGAGTGGAGGGAGACCGCCGTAATAATAGTCACGCAGCCTGCGACAACGATAAGAAGAACAGTTCGTAAAGGACTCATCGTCCCCCTTGTTCTCGCCTTAACTTGTTGAGCGACAACATTTATCGGTCTTGGCGAGAAGATTTTCCACCTCACCGGCGATATTTAAACATGTAACAAGAGTATATCTGAAAGTTCCGCCATTTGCTATCTGTCGGAAGAAGCGTCGGAATCTCATGCTGCGGCTGATGAGCTTCAAACATTCGACCCGAAATTCAGATTGACTTTTCAGTATCAAATGGTACAGTTGAATCAGGAAATACGATCTCGATTACATAACCATTAACCCGGGCAATTTCCAACCCGCGAAAGGAGGAAGGATATGAGGAGAGAAATGAAAAGCGTCTTCTTGATGACCGTATTGGTGGTCTTCAGTTTGTCCCTGTTTTCAGGTTGTGCGTCCATGACCGGAGAAACGGCGGGCGAAAATATCGACGACGCCACCATCACCACCAAAGCCAACGCCGTCATCGTCAAAGACCCTCAGGCCCACTACCTGAAGATCGACGTGGAGACCACCCAGGGCGAAGTCGTTCTTACGGGCTTCGTGGACAGCGAGGAGACCGCCGACCGACTGGTGAACAAGATCGGGGAGATCAGAGGAGTCAAGTCCGTTAAGAACCTGCTCAAAATCGAAGAGAATAAGTGATCTGAATGAAGGAGGAATCAAAATGTACGAAGATCTGGACAAAAAGGTTTCTCGCCGCACACTGCTTAAGGGTGCTGTGGTAGTGACAGGCATTGCGCTTGCATCTGCATTCACCGGCAAAGCTCGTGCAGCAAAGTCAAGCAAAGCCTCCGTGAAGTACCAGGACAAGCCTAAGGGCGACCAGCAGTGCAGCAAGTGCAAGTTTTTTATCCCCGGTGAAACGCCGAAGGCCGAAGGCACCTGCCAGGTAGTAGAGGGATCGATCAGTCCACAGGGCTGGTGTACCGCGTACGTCAAGAAATCCTAGCGTCGAGTCTGTAAGTAATTGCCGTTATATGGACGCTTCGTGACGCATCATTCGCAGCACGGTTTGCGTGCCGCTATGACTCGTTTGAATGATTTTTTTGCCTGTATACTTCCTTGCGAAGTACGAGAAGATATACGTCATCTCCTTTCAAAAAAGGCGGGATTTGATTCGACCCCAAGTGCAGGGTTTAATTCGGGACTTTGATTTCGCTTTTTCCATGCTGAATCGTGACAATGGCAGGATGGACACCCCGGGCTTTTGCGGTCTGTCCGCGCTTCCGGCTTGTCTTTAACTTTAACATTTCCCGGTAAAGACTTTGTAACTCAATATAGCCGGTGGTAAGATATCAAAAACTGCATCCACGGTTACGGGGTGTGGTTCACATGCTTCATACTTTTGACGTTGGCCCGGCACGAACTCTGTTAACAGTGGAGATGGTCATGAACCTGAAAATAGGGGTGATGGGATCCGCATCAGGAAAGATTCCCCAAACACACAGAAAGCTGGCTTTTGACCTTGGACGTGTCATCGCGGAAGAAGGCTGCATAATTGTTACGGGGGCCTGCCCGGGACTTCCACTGGAGGCAGCAAAAGGGGCAAGCGGTGCAGGCGGTCTTGTTGTTGGAATTTCGCCCGGTCTCAGCGAATGGGAACACGTGCACAAATATCATTCGCCTACTGAATACCATGATGTCCTTATATTCACAGGAAGCGGGCTCATGGGCAGAGAGGTGGTCAATATACGCAGCTCCGATATCGTAGTCATCATAGGCGGCCGCTCAGGTACGTTGGGAGAGTTCTCTATAGCATATGACGAGGGGAAGTTGATCGGCGTTCTCCAGGGCACCGGGGGCATCACGGCCGAGATAAAAGACATCGTCAGAATAATAAGGAAAAGGACCGGCTCAAAGGTAATCTATGACAAGGACCCGCGGACTCTTGTCAGAGAACTACTCACCTATTACCGCAAGGAACATTTCAAACGTCCCGATGTCCATTATGCTGCCGGTAAGATCGATGGGAAATAGGGACACATCCCATTTTCTGTCAGATACTGATTGTAATTTCACCGCGATGAAATCGCTTTGTACTCATTGAACCGGCAAAGCTATGACTGATCTGTATGATGTCAAAACTATAAACGGCCTGTCCGAAGGAGAAGCGGCCGAAAGACTCAAAAAAGAGGGTTACAACGAACTACCCTCGTCAAAACAGCGCAGTTTTTTCGCGATCGCTTTCGAGGTCGTGCGGGAGCCGATGTTCCTCCTTCTTGTAGCAGGCGGCATCATCTACCTGTTACTCGGTGATGTACGGGAGGCGGTCATGCTTCTCGGCTTCGTATTCGTCGTTATGGGCATAACTCTTTATCAGGAACGGAAGACCGAACGGGCGCTTGAAGCCCTGAGGGACCTCTCCAGCCCCCGGGCTCTTGATATCAGAGATTCCAGACAGAAGAGAATCCCCGGAAGAGAAGTGGTCCGGGGCGATGTGATCATCCTTTCCGAAGGCGATAGGGTGCCCGCTGATGCAACTCTCATATCCTGCATCAATCTCTCGGTCGATGAATCGCTTCTGACCGGAGAATCGGTCCCTGTCCGCAAGGCCGTATGCGAGGGTTCACCCGAATTTGAAAGACCGGGAGGAGACGACCTGCCGTTTGTTTACTCCGGGACCCTCGTGGTGCAGGGGTCGGGAATTGCACGCGTCGAACGTATCGGTACCTCTACGGAACTTGGGCGGATAGGAAAGGCCCTGGAGAATATCCAGACCGAAGAGACGCTCCTGCAAAAGGAGACGGGGCGGGTGGTCCGCAATCTCGCTATCGCCGGACTGTCACTCTGCGTCTTGATTGTCGTCGTCTACGGCCAGACAAGAGGGAACTGGCTTAACGGCTTTCTCGCCGGCATTACTTTGGCCATGGCCATCCTGCCTGAGGAATTCCCGGTGGTGCTTACCATCTTTCTTGCGCTCGGCGCATGGAGAATATCAAAGAAACGAGTCCTTACCCGCCGGGTACCCGCGGTGGAGATGCTCGGCTCGACTTCGGTGCTCTGCGTAGACAAAACCGGAACGCTGACCCTGAACAAAATGACTGTGAGTAAGATCTTCAGTGATGGAAAACTCTATGATCTCGCGGATCTTTCGGGACCGCTTGTCGAAACCCTGCATAGAATAATCGAATTCGGCATACTTGCCAGTCAGCAGGACCCCTTCGATCCGATGGAGAAGGCGCTCAGGGACCTCGGTAATCTGGCACTGGACGGGACGGAACATCTCCATGATAACTGGACCATGGTACAGGAATATCCTCTTTCCGGGAACCTCCTGTCCATGTCCAGAGTCTGGAAATCTACCGACAGCAGACGTTACGTCATCGCAGCCAAAGGGGCGCCCGAAGCCATTGCCGACCTCTGCCATCTGGATATAGAAAAGACCGGCAAGTTGTTGCAGCATATCAATTCAATGGCATCGGAGGGCCTAAGGGTGATTGGCATCGCCAGGGCCGATTTTGAGGAAAAGCCCCTTCCCGGGGAGCAGCACGATTTTCCTTTTGAATTCCTCGGGCTCATCGGAATGTCCGATCCTGTCCGCCCCGGCGTTCCCTCTGCCATCAAAGAATGCACCGACGCAGGCATCAGGGTCGTTATGATTACCGGAGACTACCCTGCAACCGCGCTTAACATCGCGGCGCAGATAGGTCTTGCCGCGGGAGAAGTAATCACCGGAGCGGATCTTGATGCAATGGACGACGAAGAGCTTCAAAGGAAGATAAAGACGGTCAACATTTTCGCGCGGGTCGTGCCTGAGCAGAAACTACGCATCGTGAATTCACTCAAAGCTAACAGGGAAGTAGTGGCAATGACCGGTGACGGTGTGAACGATGCAACCGCCCTTAAATCTGCGCATATAGGGATCGCCATGGGTGGAAGGGGGACCGATGTTGCACGTGAAGCATCTTCGATCGTCCTCCTGGATGATGATTTCACATCCATAGTAGCCGCCGTCCGCATGGGCCGGAGAATCTTTGACAACCTGAAGAAAGCAATGACATACATTATGGCCATTCACGTCCCCATCGCCGGGATGTCTCTGCTGCCGGTGCTTTTCAACTGGCCGCTCGTACTGCTCCCCGTACACATCGTCTTTCTCGAATTAATCATCGATCCGTCCTGTTCGATCGTCTTCGAAGCAGAAAATGAAGAACCGGAGGTCATGGAAAAACCGCCCCGCGACCCTGACAGACCGATGTTCGACTACAGGACCATAATATACGGCTTAATGCAGGGGCTAAGCGTGCTCCTCGTCGTTCTTGCCGTGTTCGGCATTTCGATGTACCGCGGGCAGGGTGAACTGGATGCGAGGGCGCTTTCTTTTACCACTCTCATCATCGCGAACCTCGGTCTAATATTCACAAACCGTTCCTGGTCGATGACCGTCTTCAAGACATTTAGAAGACCGAACCCGGCGCTTTGGTGGATCACACTGGGGGCTCTCTTCTTCCTGGGGGTAGTGCTTTATGTGCCCGTAGTCAGAGACCTTTTTCGCTTCAGCACCCTGCATTTCACGGACCTTGCGATCAGCCTGTCCGCAGGCATCTTGAGCGTTTTCTGGACAGAGGGATTTAAGATCTACGGCAGAAAAAGTCATCTTTGACCGTCATGGATTAGATTTTTCTTTGCAACTTTGCGTCTTTGCGCGAGGGAATTTCTTTGGTTCCGGTTTTGCAGGCCGGTCTATCCCTCCACTTCGAAGATGAAGTCTATCTCCACGGGGGCATTCATCGGAAGGACGTTGACTCCGACTGCGGCCCGCGCGTGCCGCCCTTTTTCGCCGAAAACTTCGAATATAAGATCGGACGCTCCATTGATGACTTTCGGCTGTTCGATAAAATCAGGCGCTGAAGAGACAAACCCGGTGACCTTCACACATCTCCTGACCTTATGCAGGGACCCTGAAGCGGCTTTCAGTACGGCAAGTGCATTGACAGCAGAAATGCGGGCAGCTTCGACCGCCTCGTCCAGGGACACCGATTGTCCGACTTTTCCAGAGTATGCAAGCTTACCACCGGACAAAGGCAGCATTCCGCTCAGGTATATGAGATTTCCGGTCCTCACGAAAGGGACATAGGAGCCGAGAGGCACAGGGACTTCTGGCAGCTCAATGCCTAGAGAAATCAATTTTTCTTCCGCCGTCATACAACCTCCTTATCCTTACCCGGATAAACTACTCACAAAAACCATTTAACCACAGAGGCACAGAGACACGGAGCAATAATCTAAATACAAGACATCCGCACAAAAAACTTTTCTTTCTGCTTCTGTTTCTCCGTGGTTAACTCTCCTTGTTACTCTTAAGTCCAAGGCTAATACCTGGCATCGGCAAACTCCACCCAGCCCCCGGCCTCGACGAGCGCCTTGTCGAATCCGGAAATTCGATAGGAAAAAGTCTGTTCTCCCGCCCCGGACATGACGGTCAAGCTGTCATTCCTGAAATCGACGGATATTTCAGCAGTACCGTCGTCGAAACCGAAAAGCTTTTCGATATCTTCTTCGGGAATCTCTATGGCGAGCATCCCGCAGTTAAACATGTTCTGCCGGAATATTCGCGCAAAGCCCGAAGCAATCACCACATTGATATCGTTCACTTCGAAGACCCACGGGGCGTGCTCGCGGGAAGATCCGCACCCGAAATTGGACCTTGTCACGATCACCCTGGCCTCACGTACTTTCTCGCTGCCGGGATCGAACCCTTCGAGCTTCAAGTCTTCGAGCATATGGGGCTTGAGCGCCTCCTTCGATATCTCCGTGAGATATTTCGCCGGGATGATCTCGTCCGTGTTGATGTCCGACCTGTCCAGATAAAGTACTTTGCCGCCGAATTTTTTCATTATAACGATTCCTTTTTAAATTTCCTGGGGTCCGCGATCCTTCCTTCCACCGCAGTTACCGCCGCCATCGCCGGGCTCATGAGATGTACCATTCCGCCCTTCCCCATTCTGCCGTTGAAATTGCGGTTTGTTGTGGAAGCACAGACCTCCCCCGCGGCCAAAACGCCGTTGCTCATGCCGAGACACGCTCCGCAGGTCGGGTTTGTGACGCAGAAACCCGCATCCATGAAAATCTTTATTATCCCTTCCTCGTCGGCTTCCCTGAATATCTTAGGAGTGGCCGGGGAAACGATACCTCTGATAAACGGGGCGATCTTTTTTCCTTTAAGGTATTGCGCCGCAACACGAAGGTCCTCTATCCTTCCGTTTGTGCATGAGCCAATGTATATCTGGTCGACAGGGGTCCCTTCCATCTCGGAGACGTTCTTAACTTCATCAGGTTTGTATCCGTATGTAATCTGCGGCTCCATACCCGACACATCGATATCCAGGACCTTCATATATTCGCACCCGTCGTCGGACCACCATTTGCGAAACTCTTCCAGAGCGGTTTTCTTATCGCCATATTCGGAAGAGATAAAGGGCCAGAGGTAATCGACCGTCACTTCATCCGGCATGCAGACACCCGACGTGCCACCCGCCTCGATCGCCATGTTGCAGAGAGTCATCCTGCCCTCCATCGACATCCCTTTTACCACATCCCCGTGAAATTCGATCACGCAGTCAGTCGCGCCTTTTACGGTGAGTTCACTGATCACTTTGAGGATTATGTCCTTCGCATACACCCCTTCGGGGACCTCGCCGTCGATGTTTATCCGGATCGTTTTCGGCTCCCGGAAGGCGCATACCCCTTTCAGGATGCCCACTTCCAGGTCGGTCGTCCCCACGCCGGCCGCAAAAGCTCCGAACGCCCCATGGGTGCACGTGTGCGAATCGCCCATAATAACGGTATAACCGGGCCTGATAAATCCCTTTTCAGGGAATAATACATGACAGATGCCGTTCCGCCCGATATCAAAAAAGTCTTCTATATTCTGTCTCCTCGCCCAATCCCTCAGGATCTTCCCCTGCTGCGCGGTCTTGGTGTCCTTGGCGGGAGTGACGTGGTCGATAACGACCTTTATCTTTGCCGGGTCGAAGACCCTGTCCTTCCCCCGAGCAACGAGATCGTTTACCGCGATCGGCGTAGTGATCTCATGGCACATGACAACATCGATATCGAGCACTTTGGTCCCGGGAAAAGGTTCGTCCCTCAGGTGCGACTTGAAAATCTTCTCTGCCAAAGTTAAAGCCATTCTTTTACCTTTCACGCTCTATTCAAGAGCTATATACCTTTCACAAATAATATTTGATTTATCCATGTTTTTAACATATCATGATAACGAGACATTATTCAAATTCATTATATTTATATTTTTGATAACTTCTGGTATGGATTTTTATCAACTCTCTTACTTTAAAAAAGTGGCGGATACCCATAGTATAAGCCGGGCCGCCGAAGAACTCTTCATAACCCAGCCGGCGGTCAGCAAACAGATGAAGGCCCTGGAGGAGGAACTCGGCGAAAGGCTTTTCGACCGGATCGGAAAGAAGGTTTTCCTGACGAGGACCGGAAAGGTTTTTTACGAATACGCCACGAAGGTCCTCCAGACCCTCTCAGAGGCAAAGACCGCGGTGAAGGACATCTCGGAGAAATGTGCCGGGGAACTGGTTGTGGGTACGAGCGACCATATCAGTATTCATCGGCTTCCCGGAATTCTGAAATCGTATATAAACGTTTACCCGGATGTCGACCTTAAACTCCGCTGCCACCGCTCCGAGACAATATTGGAGCTGGTAAAAGACAACAGGGTCGACCTCGGCGTCATCACTCTCCCGGATACAGAGACAAAAATTGTTGCAAAAAAGGTATGGGAAGATCCAATGTCCCTGGTATATCCAAAAGGGCACCCACTAGAGGCCCTGAAGGAAGTGACATTAAAAGACATCGTGCCCTACGGCATGATCCTTCCGGAACCTGATACTACAACAAGAAAGACCATCGAGGCGGCTTTTTCAGGGAAAAGACTCATACCGAATGTGTCTATGGAAGTCGCTTATATAGAAACGATAAAAAGCCTTGTCAAAGCAGGGCTCGGCATCTCTATCCTACCGGACAGGGCTGTAGAACAGGAAGTGAAGGCGGGCATGCTGGTAAAGTCTGCTATAAGTGATACGAAATTTTCGCGGACCCTCGGGGTCGTCCATCTCAAAGGCAAATTTCTCTCGAGACCCGCCGTAGAGTTCCTCAAATTTCTCGAAGGAAAGTAGCCCTATGAGAGTGCAACCTTATAGACTTCAGTGAAGTGATACAAGGATAGTACTTCTTTTAATTGACACCGTAATTACTTTAAAATACCACCATTAACCTGTGAACGGAGAACAGCCATTCTAAGAATTGTTGTTTACAGCAGTTTATTCTGTCTTGTCATGCTCACTCTATTTATGAAATTTCAGAAGCCTCCCGAACGTGATATCCGTGTAATGACGAAAGAAGCAGAATCAACCGGCGATCTCCCTCAAATTCCTTCTCTGCCTGCCGCCGGTCGGGAGGCTCTTGAGGCAAATGATGCAGCTAAAGAGATCAGAATAATTCCGGACGGCCGTAATAAAGATGCTGATGTTTCAGAAAAAGGCACAGTTTATGACCGGCCCGCCAAATTTGCCATTGAGGCCTTCAGGAAAGGCGACTTTCAACAGGCTCTAAAATTTTTTTCCGAACTCCCCGAGTCGGACGTTAGTACACTTACCGGAAAAGGTTTGTCTTACTTCAAACTCGGTAATTATCGCGATTCCGTCAGATGCCTGGAGAAGGCGGCTGCACTCAATAGCGACGACTTTATCTCACACAAATTCCTCGCCTTTGCCTATTATAAAACCGACGAGCTGCGTAAAAGCCGTTTGGCGGCAGAAAAAGCTCTGTCCATCAGGGAGGATGCCGAACTTCGGTCGATTTACCCTAAATTATTGAAGGAAGAAGAAGTCTACCGGACGTACGTCGAAGAGAACACGAACCACTTCAAAGTGCTTTTTGACGGGTACGAGCACGGAGGCGTCGAAAGGGAAATCGTCTCGATTCTTGAGGACGCATACAGGCATATAGGTAAGGAACTCAACTATTTTCCTTCTTCTCCCATTACGGTGATCATGTACACCGACAGGGATTTCCACGACACGACTCAGGCCCCCGGATGGTCTGACGGGATCTTCGACGGCAAGATAAGGGTCCCGGTAAAAGGTGCCGATCCTGACGACCCTTCCCTGAAAAGAGTCCTTTTCCACGAATATTCCCATGCGCTTGTCCATTTTCTCGCGCCGGGCTGTCCTGTCTGGATCCAGGAGGGTATAGCGGAATATTTTTCGAAATCTTACCCCCCAGGGAAAACCGGCCAGGTTATTCCCCTGGCTCAACTCGAACAACCATTCTCCCGGCTTTCAACCGCTCATGTCCCTCTTGCCTACGCAGAGAGCTACTTCGCAGTTTCTGCTCTGATAGAGAAGTTCGGCATGTACCAAATTAAGGAACTCCTTCTCTCGCTCTCGCGCGGGAACGACATTAATACGTCGTTCAGTGGGGCCTTTGGACTGACTTATGATGACTTTGTCTCCCAATGGGGACAGGGGCGGGACTGAAATGGAATATCCGTTGCCCCAGAGCCAGGAAGAAAGCCGTTCACCGCTCCGCTCCGTTCTGGCCGCCGCAGGGCTGATATTCGGCGTCTACCTGACCAGTCTTTACAGCTACAATCTTTTTCACAGCCTCTCCGAACTCTTCAGCATTGTTGTCGCCTGGGGAATTTTCGTAATCGCATGGAATTCACGCAACCTCCTTGACAATAATTATCTGCTTTTTCTGGGTATTTCCTACCTTTTTGTGGGGGGGTTGGATCTTTTGCATACCCTTGCTTACAAAGGTATGGGCATCTTCCCGCAGGATGACGCGAACCTCCCTACGCAATTATGGGTCGCATCCCGGTACATGCAAAGCCTCTCCCTTGTTGCCGCTACGTTCTTTGCAGGCAGGCGTCTTGACCGCAGGCCGATCGTTGCGCTGTACAGTGCTGTAACCTGTCTGATGCTTCTCTCGATTTTTTACTGGAAAATCTTCCCTGATTGCTATATCGAAGGATCCGGCCTCACTGCATTCAAAAAAGGAAGCGAGTATGTAATATCACTCATTCTTATAATTTCTTTCGCTCTCATCTACAGAAAACGGTCCCACTTCGACAGTCTCGTATTCAGGCGTGTGTCCCTGTCCATCCTGCTCCTGACAGGGTCCGAGCTCATGTTCACTTTCTATGTGAGTGTTTACGGCATCGCTAACCTGGCAGGGCACTTTCTCAAGATATTTTCTTTCTACCTCGTTTATAAGGCCCTTGTCGAAACTGCTATAGTGAAACCATACAACCTCATCTTCCGGAGGTTGAAGAAAAGTGAAGCGTCTCTTCAGCGGGCTCACGATGCATTGGAAATCAAGGTGATGGAGAGAACGGCAGAATTAAGAAAAATAAACGAGGAACTGGAGAATGAGATTGCCGTGCGCAGGAACGCCGAAGAGGAGGTAAGGAAATTTAATGAAGAACTGGAACGCCGTGTATGGGAGCGTACGCGTCAGCTTGAAGCCGCCAATAAGGAACTCGAATCTTTCAGTTATTCCGTTTCTCACGATCTGAAAGCTCCCCTGAGAAGCATCGAAGGATTCAGCGCAATCCTGATGGAGGATTATTACGGGTCTCTCGACGGACAGGCGAGAGATTACCTCAAACGCATAAGGAAAGCCGGCGTGCGCATGGGGGAACTTATCGACCATCTTCTTCGTCTTTCCAGGGTAAACAGGAGCGAACTTCGATATGCCCGGGTCGACATGAGCGCTCTTGCGGCGGGAATAGCCGACGAGCTGCAAAAAACTTCACCGGACCGCAGGGTAGAATTCCTTATCGAGCCGGGACTCACTGCAGCTGCCGATCTTCAACTCATGAAAGCCGCTCTCGAAAACCTGATCGGCAATGCATGGAAGTTCACGGGAAAGAAAGATCTCGCAAGGATAGAATTCGGGATTACGAACCGGGATGGCGTCCCCACCTTTTTTATCCGCGATAACGGGGCCGGATTTGATAAGGCCTATGCGGACAGGCTTTTCGCTCCTTTTCAACGTTTGCACCTGGAAGCGGATTTCTCCGGCAACGGGGTGGGCCTTGCCACGGTACAGCGCATTATCTTCCGACACGGCGGCCGCATATGGGCCGAAGGGACACCTGATAAGGGAGCGGTTTTTTATTTCACTCTCACTGAACGACCCAGCCCGGATCTCATCGGGTAACATGAAATATATTTTCAGGGAGGGAATTTGCCGGATTTATTCCATATGACATTTCCGGTTTCAGGGGTCGAAACCCAGATCTTCATCCCGCCCCTCGTAGCTTTTGTTCTGTCCTTTTTCACTTCCATGGGCGGCGTCTCCGGTGCTTTCCTCCTTCTCCCCTTTCAGATGAGTTTTCTGCATTTCACGAGCCCCGCCGTCAGCTCCACGAATTTTCTATACAATGTTGTGGCCATCCCGAGCGGCGTTTATCGTTACATCAGAGATGGACGGATGGCCTGGCCCCTCACCCTCGTGGTGGTCGCCGGCACGTTGCCGGGAGTCTTTATCGGGTACTATCTTCGTGTCCTTTTTCTGCCCGACCCGAGAACGTTCAAACTCTTCGTCGGCTGTGTATTGTTGTATATCGGGTTACGACTGCTTTATGAGATCACAGGAAGGGCTGCCGAAGGCAAATCGAAAATAAAGGCGCTTGAGGAAAAGTTCAGGCAGAGGAGCATACTGCTGAAAGAATCCCAAAAAAAGAAAATGGCCGCGGGGCTCCCTCCTGAAGCGGTCGTCAAAACCCTCTCTTTTTCTCTGGAAAAGGTCGAATATGAATTCTGGGGCGAGACTTTTTCGTTTAGTACGATATCCATGTTCATGCTCGCCTTCACGGTCGGCATCATCGGCGGCACGTACGGCATCGGCGGCGGTGCGATCATCGCCCCTTTTTGCGTCGCGGTCTTTCATCTCCCGGTCTATACGGTGGCTGGAGCGGCACTGATGGGGACGTTTCTCACTTCAATCGCCGGAATAGTCTTTTATTCCGTCATACCGGCAAAAAGCGGAGTCGTCACATCGCCTGACTGGCTGCTTGGGTTCATGTTCGGCATCGGGGGATTTGCTGGCATGTATATGGGCGCGAGGTTCCAGAAGTATATGCCCCAAAAATTCATCAAGATCATGCTGGGTGGACTGATACTTTTCGTCGCCCTGAAGTACATAATCCAGTTCTTTAGCTGAAAGGAGAAAGTTATGCTCATCGGACTGATCTCTGACACGCACGACAATATGGTCCAGATAAAAAAGGCCGTCGACCTCTTCAATGAAAGAAAGGTCGGGCACGTGGTCCATGCCGGGGATTATACGTCGCCCTTCACCTTCAGGATTCTCAGGGAACTCAAATGCGATTTCACCGGCATATTCGGCAACAACGACGGAGACAAGCTGCTCCTCAGCAAAATGTCGGAAGGAAAGATCCATCCTCAGCCTCATATTTTCGAACTGGGAGGAAAGAAAATAGCGATGATGCATAAACATCACGTCGCCGATGCCCTCGCGGACAGCGGGCATTTCGACGTCGTCGTTTACGGACATCTCCATAAAGCCGATGTGAGAAAAAGGGGGAAAACCCTTATCATAAACCCCGGGGAGACGGGAAGCTGGCTTTACGGAAAATCTACGGTCGCCATCGCGGATTTGTCAAAGATGACCGCTGAGATCATCACCCTTTAATTTTCGACGGCGAACAATCAGATTTCGAATTCTTCACCCAGGGCCGGAACCTGTGTCTTGTATCCGAACTTTTCAATGATACGGGTTTGCAGTTCAAAACTGGCTTTTTCTTCACCGTGGACCAAAAAGATTTCCGGTCCGTTCGTGAATGCAGATATCCATCCGAGAAGTTCCTGCTGGTCCGCATGAGCGGAAAAACCGCCGAGCGTGTGGACCCCCGCCCTGACTACGACCGTCTCACCGAGAAGGCTTACTCTCCTGGCGCCGTCGACGATCTCTCTTCCAAGCGTCCCTTCGGCCTGATACCCGACGAATACGATGCTGCACTCCTCCCTCCAGATGTTATGCTTGAGATGGTGTTTTATCCTTCCCCCTTCGCACATCCCCGAACTTGCGATAATAATCGCTTCCTTCTTTATCCGGTTCAGGGCCATGGAATCCTCCCTGTTCTTCGTGAAATGTATATTTATGCCTTCACTGCTTTCGGTTGTGAACAATTTCCTGGCCTCTTCGTCGAAATATTCCGGGTGGGCTTCATAAACCCTGGTTATCTTCTCAGCAAGCGGGCTGTCGAAGAAGACATGTATCCTGAAAAGACGCTTCTCCTTCACGAGCTTATTCAGCACAAAAAGGAGGTCCTGTGTCCTGCCGAGAGCGAACGAGGGAATAATAACGTTTCCGCCCCGCTTGAAGGTCGACTTGACAATATCGACCAGCTCA
>JBECKU010000281.1:0-4042 GCA_040235385.1 Candidatus Sulfobium sp.
GTACAGGAAGAATGCGAGTGTCAGAAACGACGCCGTCTCCATAATGGCCAGAGACCAGCTTTCCACCGCCCCGAAGGCGACGACGGGAAAAAACAATGTGAATAGATAAAGTCTGAAAACGGTCTTCGTCATAATTAATCCGCGCCGCAATCCATCCCGCGCCGTGGCCGACCGCCCTTCCACCCCATCCTTCCTCCCCTTGGCAAGGGGCGGCTGGGAGGGGTTCTCTTTTCGTTTACGTGAATCAGGATAATTCTCTGTCGCTTGCCCGCCAATCCGTTTGGAATGATTATATGACTTTTTTCAGAAAATCGTGTTCTAATACTTTTGTAATAACAGGGTTTATCTGGCTTCTTCCCCGGCCTGATACTGGTAATTGTAATATCTGTAGTAATATATGTCACTTTTCAGATCGATGCCGTTGATGATGACCCCTAGGAGATGATGGTCCTTATCTGTCTGCCTTCTGCCCCTGAATGACTTCAGTCCCCTTGCCACGCTCTCAAAGGTAGTGGCGCCAGCCTTCGCGACAATGATCGTACCATCCAGGAACCTGCTTAAGACGAGGCTGTCGGTGACCGTCAGGAGGGGGGCGGAATCCCAGACGATAAAATCGAACTTTTCTCCAAGGACCCTGAGTAGGTCGGGCATTTTACTCGAGCCGAGCAATTCGGAAGGGTTGGGCGGCACCGGACCGGAGGGAAGGAGACTGAGGTTCGGCAGGACCCCGCTCGGGACGATCCTGAGTGCGGAGGCGCCCGCAAGGTAGGTGCTCAAACCTTCGCTATTGTCGAGGTCGAACACACGATGGATCCGGGGTTTTCTCAGATCGCCGTCGACGAGCAGGACCTTGTGTTCAGACTGGGCGATCGTCAGCGCGAGGTTGGAGGCGGTAACGGTCTTGCCTTCTCCCGGGCCTATGCTGGTGATCAATAAGTTCCTGGGGGATTTCACCGCTGAAGAGAGGAGAATAGCAGTTCTTAAAGCCTTATAACTTTCCGCAAAGGTAGACTGGGGTTCTTTTACCGCAATCGCATCAATGGATTTGTCCTTCGACTTCAGTAGCGCGACCATCCCCAGGACAGGCAGCCCCAGCTTCGTCTCAACGTCTTCGGGTGATTTGATCGTGTTGTCCAGGTATTCGATAAAAAACGCGAGCCCCACCCCGCCAAATAGACCGAGGACCAGTCCCAGCATGATGTTCAGCGACTTCCGGGGTTTCGAGGGATACTTCGGCACTTCCGCCTTTTCGACGACCCAGACGTCGACTGTCTGGATATCCTGGGTTACGTCCTGCTCCTTGATCCTCTTGATTATCGCATCGTAAAGCTGTTTATTGGTCTCAGCCTCTCGCTTCAGAACACCATACTGAATGAATTTCTCGCTCAGGTTCAGCGTATCGGCCTTTGTCTGGGCCGCCATCCTCCTGAGACTCTCCTCATTCGCCCTGGCGAGCTCGTATTCATTCTTTATGGATTCGGTTACCCTCCTTATCTCGCGTTCTTTCTTTTCTCTCAACCCCTTCAAATCCGCCATCGCAGTGATCATGGTAGGGTGCTTTTGTCCGTACTTCTTGGAAAGGTCCATGATATTCTGTTCTGCTTTCAGGATCTGCGTCCGCAAAGACTGGATGGTGGGGTCGGATGCGATGACCGGCATAGTCTCCGCCTTATCAATATCTTTCGCAACGTCTTTTACCTTGTTGTAAAGAGATTCCACCTCTTTTCTCTTGGTCTCGGCAGCGGCGAGCTTTGTCGCGACTTCCGAGAGCTTCTCCGGCACCATGGCGATCCGGTTTTCGAGTGTGACGATATCGTTATCCCTCATATATTCCTGGAGAGCTTTTTCCGACTTTTCAAGCTTGGCCTTCTCTTCCTCGGCTTTTTCTGTCAGCCACCTCATCTCGTATTTGGATGAGCTCATCTTCATATCGAGAAGGTCTTCCTTATAGGCCTTTGCCACGGAATTCACCACCATCGCAGCGAATTCGGGGTTCGTGGACTGATAACTTATATTCACGAGCTTGCTGTTCTTTATCGGACTCACCATAAGAGAATCGCTGATCATCTGCGAGAGTGCCTTGACCCTGGAATCCTCTTCAGCCCCTTCCTTCTCCGGCTCTTCCCCGCTCCCGGAATCCGACGTCCCGGCGATCCGCCCCAGCAACGAGAAGATTTCCCTGAACCACTGCACCGTGCCGCCTATGACATTAAAACCTTTGCCTTCATCTTTGAAATATCGTTCGTAGTTCCTATCGAGAGAGAGCGTCTCAACCACCTTCTGTGCCACGGAGGTGCTCTTTATCAGTTGATACTGCGTCTCGTAGAAATCCGGATCATAGGGGACATAATAAAAGTTGGTCACGGCCAGCTTGGACGGCTCGCTTTTCTCGATGAGGACTTTTGTAGAAGCCGTATAGACCGGCGTCATGGATAAGGTGGCGAGCAGCACGGCAACGAATACCACTGCAAAAAAAGTGAAGACGGTATATTTCCTCTTCACGACGACCCTGTAATAATCTCTCAGATGTATCTCTTTTTCTTCCATCATCAGAAGAAACTCTCCGGGACAACGATTATGTCATCCTGAAGGATGGGTTCGTCCATTTCGACTTTTTCGATGATCTGCTCTTTGCCGTCGACCTTCCGTATGATTTTGGCCCGGCTCGTCGACGCCTTGTCCGTGAAACCTCCCGCCATTGTCACGGCCTTTATCACGGTAGTGCCTTCTTCATATTTATAGGCATCGGGCTTTTTCACTTCGCCGGTAATGTAAAAAACACCCGCCTTGACGATGTAGATGTTGTCGTTGTCCATCAAAGCAATATCTAAAGAGGTATCGCCCTCCTCGACAAGCCTCCTGAGGTCGATCACGATTATATTTTCATCCTCTTCCGCCGGACCCGACCTCCTCTTTACGATCGCCTTCTCACCGGCGTCCTTGGTGAGACCCCCTGCCTTTGACAGTAACTCCAGGAAGGTAGTATGTCCGCTCAAAGCATATATGCCCGGATTCTTTACCTGACCCATTATAATGGTCTTTTTGCTCTTGAACTCCTCTATGAAAACAGATACATGGGGGTCGACGAGATAGCCGTCGGAAAGCAATCTCGATATCTTGCCGGAAATCTCGTCTACGGTCAAGCCCTGGACGGAAACGGAGCCTATCAGCGGAAAATTGATCATCCCGTCTCCGCTGACCCTCGCGGTAGTAGTCAAATCAGGGTGATCGTATACAGTGATCTTAATGATATCCTCTTCTCCGACGATATAGTCCTGGGCAAATGCATATTGGCTCATCAGAAGGAATGTGAGGAATATTGCGGAAGAAAGATATTTACCCATTTTTATTTCAAAATTATACTTAATAAAGTATAAACAACACAAGAAGATAATGGGGAATCGTAATCATTCAGCGATAAGCATTAAGCTTTTGGTCAAAAAAGGAATTCATAAATCTACGAACTCAGCCGGTACTAGAATGAACCGGTGACTCTCAGAAATACAGTATTGCTCGTATAGCTGAAAGGTGAATAGCTCGAGTCTCTCCGGTTATATACATACCCTATGTCGCTCTTCAGCCATCTGTTAAAGACATACTGTAGCCCGAGCCCTGCCTGATAAACGTCGTCCTCCACTCTTATTCTGGTCCCGTTAATAATCAGGTCGTCTTTGTATTCATCATTTACATAGGAGAGATTGACCAGGCCGGTGATCTTGGATGTCAATATTTGCAGGTAATCGAGCCTGACGCCATTGGTGAGAATATAGGAAGTCGTGGAGATATTCGTCTCGTCCGTTTTTCTATAGGCCGTAAGAGTCAGATGCGTCTTCGGAGTAAACCTGTGTCGCACCTGAGCTTCGACAATGAAAGTGTTAACATTGTCCCCGGAATTCTCGAAGTCCTTTATGCCGTAGCCGGCCTTGATCCTTCCCTTTGATTTGGCCGTTATGTCCCATTCCAGCCCCCCGAGGAAATGATGTTCCTGACTGTCGAGTTCATTATTATGGTCATAATCGATATCGATAAACGTATATTGACC
>JBECKU010000075.1:0-7465 GCA_040235385.1 Candidatus Sulfobium sp.
CTGAGACTCAGGTTATTCCTCATGTCTCGCGGGAGCCGCAACCCTGTTTTTACCGTTTCTCTTGGCACTGTACAAGGCGGAATCCGCAACTGCCAGAAGAGTATCGACGTCGTCTCCGTCGTCGGGATATCCGCTGACCCCCGCGCTGATGGTCACTTTTCCCTCCGGCTGGCTCTCCTCGTTGGGGAATTTACACCAGTCGATCAGCAGCCTAATCCTTTCCGCCACTGTAAAGGCCTCTTCTTTCGGCGTTTCAAGCAGCAGGACGGCGAATTCTTCGCCGCCATAACGGGCGACTACATCGGTCTCTTTGAGATTTTCTCTTATCAGCGTGGATACTTTTGTGATAAGGACGTCGCCCTGGGGATGACCATGGGCATCATTATAAAGCTTGAAATCATCGATATCGAGCATCAGAAGGGAAAAATTCCGTCCATATCTCTTTGCCCTCCGGAGTTCGGTCTCGAAAGCTTCCTTGAACTCCCTGTGGTTCCAAAGACCGGTCAGACCGTCGATCTTCGAAAGTCCGAGCGTTTTTTCGTACAACAGAGCATTGGAAACCGCGAGGCCCGCCGCATCCAAAAGTCTCATGCAGGCGTCCATATCGACTTTTTCAAGCGGCATATACTCCGTGGATAAATTAAGGGCATAAATACCGACGGGCGTAAACAGCTCACAGGAGAGACAGCCGTCGAGTTTTTCAATATAATTTCTGCGTATCATCCCCCTGCTCGTATTTCCCGAGAGCTGCCAGCACCGCGCTGTTTCGACCCCATGGGCACCGCATGCGGTATTGTTGCAGTGGAAATACTCGTAACATGTGCTTATCGAAGCTGCCATTACGGGCAGAAGCAGCAAACGTTCAGAGCCCAGGAGGTTGAGCACGGTTTTGTCATATTCCGAAGAAATCGTTCTATAATCCATGATTATGGCACTCCCTCTAAAGAGAGCCTCCGTAAAACTGTTTCTGTCTATGAGAGGTACCTTCAGCTCACGATTCTGGAAATTTAAGAGCAGGGCCCTTCTGTTTTTATCTAGAGACATATATGCGCTGTTGTTGATCCCCGTAAAGCCGCACAACTCTTTTTCAATGATGGAGATCACTTCTCCTATTCTTATCGACGAGCGTAGTCTCTCCGAAAGAGCATACAGTCTCTTCACCTCTTCGTTTCTTTCATACAATCTCCTGCTCAGATACGTAACGAAATAAGCGGTCAGAAATACGGTAATCATGAAAGCCAGCCCGTAGGACCCTATCAGGAAAGGATTGACGAATATCGCCGGTCCATCCGTGAAGACGGCGACATGGGGCAAAATTCTCAAATGCTTGAGGCCCATGACAACTGCGGGGAAAAAAACCGCGAGGACCGCAAATACGAAAGTATATTTCCAGTGCAGAATGATCCCGCTTATTACGATATGAAATATGAAAAAGTAAATGAAGGGGCTGTCGCAGCCTCCAGAGAAATACATGGCAAAGGACAGCGTCAACTGATCGAGGAAGATCTGCGAGACAGCGAGAAACCTGGGGTCTTTTTTGGGGAACTTCAGCGCCCAGTTGAAATAAACATTATATAATGCGGAAAATCCCAGAATGGCATATACGGGGATGAGGGAGAAGGATAAAAAAGCTACCTCCCGGACCATGTGAGTAGCGACAAAAACGCCGACAATGCCTATCCAGCGGAGCCTGATTAGCCACCGCAACTGTTCGCGCAGCTCACCGCTATCTATACTATAACTCACCTCGGCCTTTTCCCTGTCGGCGAGTATAGCATTTCATCCCGGGAATTTCCAGATATATTTTAACCTTTAAGTTCCAATCTAATTAAATCTTTAGTTCTAATTTTATTTTTGTTTCGATTCTTTGGCTACCCTTGAAGCAATGACCTTGAATATATTTGCGCTACAACTGCAATAAAACCCACAAGGGCCGGAAGAGGCGCCGAAAAATGTTTTGCAGCGACATCTCATAGCCCTACAGTAAAACAGGCCGGCCTTTTTTTGGAAGTCATCACCCGTGAGCTGCATTTATGTGGACTATAAATGAGATCACGTCGTCATTACAAAACTGTTTCGGAATTCCTTCCGGGTCGATATGCAACATTATCTGCAGACTTGCAATGAACTCAGTCCACAAGCAAAAAAGCGCACTTCAGGTATTCCGTTTCCGGCATTGCCAGGACAACCGGATGGTCCCTGCCCTGTGATCTCAGGGATATCATCCTGAGATTCCGACAAGCACTTTTTCCCGCAGAGACCAGCATGTCCAGAAACAGATCTCGTCCGAGATGGTAGGAACATGATGAAGTGGCAAGGATTCCCCCGGGCTTTATGAGCCTCATGCTCATTTCATTCAGTGATCTATATGCCTTTACGGCCTCTTTTAACCTGGTGGAGCTTTTTACGAAGGCAGGCGGATCAAGCACAATAAAATCGTACCGCCGCTCGTTTTGCCGAAGTTCATTCTTCACAAAAGAAAAGACATCTTCGGTCACAAATTTCACCTTTTCCCGAAGACCGTTTAACTCAGCGTTTCTCTCCGCCCACTGTATCGCCCGCGAAGATTCATCGACACCGGTAACTTCAGCCCCGGAATTGGCCAGTTTCAGCGCCCAGGCCCCACTATAGCAAAAAAGGTCGAGCCCTCTTCCCTCTTTTATGATTTCAGAGAGAGATTTCCTGTTTTCTCTCTGATCGAGGAAAAAGCCTGTCTTCTGTCCTTCCAGAGGGTTGACTTCAAAGGCCACCCCGTTTTCGTTTATGCACGGAAGCGCTTCCAATTCCCCTTTGACCACTTCCTTGTATCTCGGCAATCCTTCGAGATCGCGGATGCGGCTGTCGTTTCTGAGCACGATAAGGTCCGGCTTCACTATCTCGTCGAGAATGCCGATGATCATATCCTTAAGCAACTCCATGCCGAGGGTGAGGAACTGAAGGACAAGGCAGCTTCCGTACCTGTCCACAATGAGGCCGGGCAGATAATCGCCTTCACTATAGATTACCCGGTATGCGTCTTCCTTTCCGAAGAGGCCTTGTCTTAAGGCAAGTGCGTCTTCGATGCGGTCCCGCCAGAATGCACTGTCGATAGGTACCTTTTCCCTGGACAGTATTCTAATGGAAATAAGACTCCTTGGATTGATATATCCGATGCCGATGAAATTTTCTTTCATGTCGCATATTTCAACGAGGGCGCCAGGATCATACTGTTTGGGGTTTTCGTATAGCTCGTTCGAAAAGACCCACAAATGACCGGCAGTAATTCTTTTCGTCTTTTTCACGTGCACTTTTTGCAAGGTCTTATCCCCTCGACTTCACGAAACGTCATGAAATCAATGTATCTTATCAGTTCTTACTGCGTGCCCACCGATATTAGGACCGCCTCCTCTGACCTTGGTGATCACTACAAGCCCGATAATAAAGAAAATGGATATGGCAAGAATAGCAGGTCGTTGACTCCCAAAGGCCGAGGAAAAAGATCCGAAAAGCAGCGGTCCTACGACCGCCGATGATTTACCCGCAAGAGCGTATATGCCGAAGTATTCGCTCTCATGGCCCTGCGGTATGAACTGTGCGTAAAATGCCCGGCTTGCGGCCTGGACCGTCCCCAGTCCCAGCCCGGCAGCGCACGCGAGAATCCAGAAAAGGGATTTTGAAAAAATAAAAAATGCGGCAACGGCAACGGACGACCAGAGCAGCAGCGCCAGGCTTACGACGGTCTTCGGCCCCCAGGCGTCAATGGGTTTGGCCATTGCAAAGGCCCCGAACAGCGCAGTTGCCTGCACGGCAAGATACAGTCCGACCAGTTCCTTTGGGTCAAATCCCAGAGTGGTAGCCGCAAAGATACTTGAAAAAACAATGACAGTGCTGACGCCGTCCTGATAGATCAAAAACGCAAGAAGGAACTTGCGGACCTCTTTTCGGGCCCATATTGACTTAAGTGCATTCCATGTATATCTTCCACCGCTTTTGGCTGCACCGAACAACGGAACACCGGTTTTTCTGTCGGGTTCAAGAAAAATAAAAGCGGGCAGAGAGAAAAAAAGAAAAAAGAGCGAGACTGTAAGCCATGTCTCGTCATAGCGACTGTCCCGGACCAGCGGCAGGGCGATAATGAGAGATATTATGGAACCTACATATCCCAATGCATATCCCCAGGCCGACACCCTCCCCTGGTGTTCCTTGTCCGTGATCCCCGGCAAAAAAGAATTATAAAAAACGATCCCGCCTTCCATTCCTATATTTGCCAGGACTATCAGCAGAAAACCTTCTGCAGCCATTCCGCCTTTCAGCAGGGAAAAACAGGCCACGGAAACAACGCAGACAAACGTATAAAAAAAGAGAAGCCTTTTCCTTTTTCCGCTGTAGTCGGCTATCCCTCCCATGAAGGGAGATGTGAGAGCGACGAAGGCCATGCTCAATGAAACCGCCCTGCCCCACCAGAGGTCGCCGGCGCCTGCCTGATCGCCGACGACAACAGAGACGTAGTATACAGGAAAAACCACCGCGGAGATCACCGCGGAAAAGCTGGAATTTGCAAAGTCAAAAAGGCACCAACTTAAAATCTGTCTGAAATTTCCCGCACGCATGTCAGGGGATAATCTAACCCACGCTATTCGGAAATGTAAATCCGGGACGTGGAACAGGGAAGAAGAAGACTTTTAACCCAGTTAATTCATAAACTTTTCTGAGTGAAAGGAGGGATATAGTCTCCGAGCTCATTCGCACTCGTCCGCCTGAGGCGGGCAAGTTCCGAGGCTTTTGCCTCTTTACTAAATAGAAAAACACACTGTAGGACTACCTGCCTGCCGGCAGGCAGGTCGGCAAAATTTATCCGCCTTTGGAGGAGAAACCGCTCGGAGACTATATCCCTCCTTGGTTGGAGGTTGATAGCCCTGAATTTGTGAATAATGTGGGTTAATCCAGAAGAGCACAAAGCAGGAAGGGGAAACGAAATATGTTTTATAGCGACACCTCAAAGTCCTTCAGAATGAGAAGCCAACCTTTTTTTTGGAAAACATCGACCTTGAGATTTGCATTCATGTGAAATATAAATAAGATCACGTCGTCATTACAAAAATTTTTCGAGGTCCTTCCGGCTGCTACGCAACGGTCAGGATTTAATAATGAGACTCTATCCGTCAGGTATGCCGTTCTGATATTCGGAATCAGATTCCCGTTCTATGTGTTCGATGACAGAATCGATCAGCTTCAGCGCCTCTCGGGCGGATTCCCGCTCCACTTTCTGTAAAGCGAATCCCGCATGAACCAGCACATAGTCGCCTATCCCCACTTCGTCGGCAAGCAGCATCAGATTGATCTCCCGGCGGGCGCCATAGACATCCACCATCGCCCGGAACTGATCGATTTCCACTATTCTGGACGGTATTGCAAGACACACGGTCTCATTCCCTCACACAGGTTCCCAGAAACTTTTCTCTTCTACTATACCACCTTCAGCAGGCTCCATTGTAAACCCGGCATTCCGGATCTCATCGACGACAATTTCTACCAGTTTGTCGAACCCGGCCTTCACCTCATCAGAAAGCCCGAGACCCAGTTCGATCCTTTTCGGTTCAATGCCGAAGAGAACCATACGGGCCGGTGTTTCCCCGGTAAGTTTTGCTGCGGCCAGGAGATCCGAAAGTCCGAGTTGATGGGGAGATATCCGTGTCATAAACTTTGCAGGCATGTCCTCGCCCTCGACTCTCACCACCGTCCCCGGGGCCTGGCAGCATTTGAGGGCGTCTATAACTATCAGATGGGTCTTG
This sequence comes from Candidatus Sulfobium sp., assembly GCA_040235385.1. Lineage (GTDB taxonomy): Bacteria > Nitrospirota > Thermodesulfovibrionia > Thermodesulfovibrionales > UBA6898 > JBECKU01. The sequence goes on from JBECKU010000075.1 coordinate 5,772, forward strand.
TCGCGGATATGGGTCAGAAGTTCAATCCCGGAGGTGCCGCCGTCCAAAATCTCGACACCATCCGGAATATCGAACATTCGTCCGATCTCTTCAACCACTCTCACGCCGACGCTGTCGTCAGTCATGAGAATGTTACCGACACCCAGAACAAGGACACTCATTGTCGCCACTCCTGCCTCATTATACCTTGCAGTTGCAAAAAATCCCAACAAAGCAGGACCCGGCGTGATGAAAAAAACTATAGTCGTGGCTCATTAGCCGGCTTTTAGTCGTACTGATACCTTTTTCGTAACCGCACCGAAAGTTATGTCCCGCCTGCGTGAATCGGGACAGTAATCTGCCGATTGCATGGACTTTTTCAGCACGCAGAGTCCTATTCTTTTATAACAACAAGGCCTATAAACGGCGCGCCGTCAATGTAATTCATACCGCCCTGACCCTGACAATTTCGTTGTTCGTCTTGTCCACCATATGAATTGCGCATGCAAGACAAGGGTCGAAGGAGTGCACCGTTCTCAAGACCTCCAGGGGCTTCTCGGGATCCTTGACCGGATTACCGACAAGGGCTGCTTCGTATGGTCCCGGCGCGTCCTGGCTGTTCCTCGGCCCCGCATTCCAGGTCGAAGGCACAACCGCCTGATAATTTCTAATCTTCCCGTTCTCGATTACTATCCAGTGGGAGAGGGCCCCCCTGGGGGCCTCATGGAAGCCAAAGCCCTTCTGTACACCCGCGGGGAATGATGCCTGATTGCAGGTAGTCATGTCTCCCTTCGAGATATTTTCGATGAGCGCCTGCCACTGGTCTTTCAGGGTGTCATAAAGGACTGCGCACCGGACGGACCGTGCGGCGATCCGGCCTATAGTTGAATGCAGTGCGTCTATCCCGACTTTCGCCCCGGCAAGAGCGCTGACCGTCTCAAGAGTCTTATCGACGTACTTCTTGGTCGGACCATGTCCCGCGGCATACATGCAAAGGACATTTGCCAGAGGGCCTACCTGTGCGGGTTTCCCCTGGAACGTGGGCGACTTGACCCATGAATACTTCCCTTTGTCCTGGAAGTCCGTATAATCCGGGACTGTATCTTCCTCCCAGGGATGGCGGTCCCAGTCTCCTTCGTACCACGAATGTTTTATACTTTCTTTCACATTATCCCTGAAGAAAGGGTCGTTGTAGCTCTTGAATGCGGTGAATTTTCCCACATCTCCGTCGGGTATATACCCTCCCGGCAGGGCGAAGACAGTCCCTTTTGTATCCATGGGCATGTCGGGCACCGAGAGATAATTCGTCACGCCTGCACCGTACTTTGTCCAGTCAGCATAGAAAGCCCCGACCGCGGCCGTATCCACCAGAAGGACGTTCTCGACAAAATCTCCCACCTTGTCGATCAGTGTCCTGATGAAATAAAGTCTTTCCATATTAAGCGTCGACTGGCTGTCCGGATTTATGGGGTTTGCGACCCCTCCTACCGCCAGGTTCTGTATATGGGGCGTTTTCGAGCCGAGTATGGCCACCACTTTATTGATTTCCCTCTGGTATTCGAGGGCCTGAAGATAATGCGTTGCGGCAAGCAGGTTGACCTCGGGCGAGAGCTTCATGGCGGGATGTCCCCAATAGCCGCTGCCGTAAATTCCCAACTGTCCGGAATTGACAAGCGTCTGCAGCTTCTCCTGAACGGCCTTGATCTCCTCATAGG
>JBECKU010000225.1:0-4658 GCA_040235385.1 Candidatus Sulfobium sp.
CTGTCACGATATGATATATGTAATATGCTCGTCTTCAGATTGGCAGCAGGTATAATCATGCAGATGGCAATACTGGGTAGTCTGCTATTCCCGCCAGCAGGCACTTTGGATTGGTGGCGTGCCTGGTTTTTAATCGGCATAATATTCTCGGGCTCCTTCGCATCGGCGGCCTGGCTTTTTCCCGGACACAAGGACCTGCTCGCCGAGCGTCTTAAGTCACCAATACAAAAGGGGCAGCCCCTTACCGACAAAATCGTATTGGTATTTTTTCTCATATCATTCTATGGGCTGATTGCGTTCATTCCCCTGGACGTATTCCGGTTCCATCTGATTGCCGGTCCCGGAATACTCGTTTCGTCTTTTGGCCTGTTCCTTTTTCTCGTCGGCTGGTGGATCGCATTTCTTGCCCTCCGGGAGAACGCCTTTGCCGCGCCCGTCGTAAAACTCCAAAAAGAAAGGGAACAAAAGGTCATCGATACCGGAGTCTACGGAGTTGTGCGACATCCCATGTATGCGGGTGGCATCCTGTATATTGTCGGCATCCCTTTGTGGCTGGAGTCATACGCAGGTGTTCTGCTGTCGGTCGTTCCAATCGTGACCATTGTTCTTAGGATCCATATTGAGGAACGATTCCTGAGAAGACAACTGAAGGGTTATGAAGACTATATGAAGAGGGTCCGTTACAGGCTGATTCCGTTTTTGTGGTAAGAAAGTTAGGGTCGGCGGTGACTTTGCACTCGGTAAGTACAACGCTTGACAATCCCCTTGTGGCTGATACGTTGAAAGAATGACGCAGCCTTAAGAGGGCGGCATGGCTAATTAATGTTTTCAAGAAGTGCTTAACCCTTAAGGCAGTCGAAACTTGAAGGAGGCCAAGATGAGAAAGATCCGGATATTTGCAGTAATTGCGGGTCTCTTGTTCTCGCTGACAGCGAGCGCGGAAAATAGGCAGACCCCCAAGGTGACGAATAATATCGAACCTTTGCCGCGAGATCTGGAAATTCAGCTTGCGCGCAGTGCTCTGCCGCCGCACCTCAGAGACAACGCAACCGTTTATGTATTAAAGCCTGACAAGGGCTTTGAAGTTGCCAGCAAGGGCACTAATGGTTTCCACGCCTTTGTGGCCCGGACGGGCGATGATACGTTCAGGGGGTCCTGGCCATTAACGGAATATAGAGATGATATTCTTTACCCGATTTCCTTTGACCAAGCGGGTTCCAAGGCACAGATGCGGGTCTTCTTCGATGCAGCGGAAATGCAGGCCAAGGGGACACCTCCCGGCGAATTAAAGAAAATCATAAAGGAGCGTTTCAAAAAGGGATACTATAAAGCGCCTGAGCGAGTCGGTATCTCGTATATGCTGTCTCCAATACTGAGGACATATTTTAACCCGGAAGAAAACGACCGCGTCGTCACCATTAATTACCCACACGTCATGTACTATGCCACTAATGTGACCAATGAGGACATAGGTGGGGGGGAACTCGGAGGTATGTATCCCTTTGTTATAATGCCCGGCATCTATGGATACATCGTCCAGCCTATCGACCTGACGGAAAGAGCAGCCATTAATAAAGAATACGAAGAGATGCTTGCAAGAGTCTGCAAGATCAAAGAAGTGTGGTGTCTACCAGAAGAGAAAGAACAATATTGAGAAAGGAAATCCCATATGGGATACGTCGATAGTATGAGAAAACTAATTGTTCTGTCTTTCATAACCCTTGACGGCGTGATGCAGGCCCCGGGCGGCCCTGAAGAGGACCCTACCGGAGGTTTTAAATACGGCGGCTGGGTTGCGGGCTACTTTGACGACTTCCTCGGCAAAGTGATGGTCGGGCAAATGAGCAAACCCTTTGATTTATTGCTCGGCAGAAAAACGTATGAGATATTCGCAGCATACTGGCCATATGTGAAGACCAGTGGAGATCCCATTGCAGCCGGGATCAATAAGGCGAAAAAATATGTAGCTTCGAAGACGCTTACAAAGCTTGTCTGGAGCAATTCCGAACTCGTCAAAGGGGATATCGCGAAGGAAGTTAAAAAACTGAAGAAACAGGATGGACCCGAAATACAGGCCCATGGCAGCGGTAATCTTATTCAAACCCTTTTGGCTCATGATCTGGTTGACGAGCTTTGGCTGAAAATATTCCCCATCACGCTTGGCAAAGGCAAGCGTTTGTTTGCCGAAGGCACAATTCCGGTTGGATTCAAATTGCTTGAAAGCGTGATTTCGCCTAGTGGAGTCATCGTTGCCTCGTACGAGCGTGCAGGAGAAGTCAGGACGGGATCGTTCGCGCTTGAGGTCCCCACTGAGGCCGAGCTTGCCCGTCGCAAACGGCTTAAAGAAGAGAAATAACCGGAAGCGCTTTTGCCTCCACCGACAAAACTCCTCAAAACAAGTTTGCTGACGAGATAACAATGCCCTGTCGAAACAAACGCATTTCGTGATCACGCTGGTTTTGCCAGTCCATGCAGAAATCCGTGCGTTGCTGAATCCAACTGTTAACCGACGATAAAGGAATATTAAAAAATCTTAATTTGACTCACACTGAAGTTTCTGGAATGATGATATCCAGATTGATGTGATGTCCTCCAGGGTCATTTCCGGGAATTATATAAAGACGGCACTCAAATTGTGCAGATGGAGATATCCTCAAGATATTTCAGAATAAATGAAACATGAAAGATGCACAGCGTTTCTGTGCAGAAGAATACGTGAGTATCTATTAATCAAGAAACAGAGGGGTGAAGCAATGAAACTTACAGTTTGCTGCTATAGCTTTTTGCTTTCGGAGGTAATAAAGAGAGTCCTCGAAGAAGAATCGTCGATGGAGGTCGTGACGATACAGAAAGACTGGGACGCTGATAAGATTGCTGCTTTTCATCCGGACCTCATCATCGCCGACCTGGACACTTTTTTTGATCACTCTGAAGATCTCTCGAACAATGGCCAGTCCGAAGTCCTCATTATCAATAATACCGCCCGCCTGCCTTCCTGTGATGGACAACTGTCGGAATACATCTCGAAGGGGTTAGTCGGTATACTGCCTACTGAAACAGATGCCGTGCTTTTGAAGCGGGCTGTCAAGGCTGTATCGCAAGGGGAAATCTGGATAAATAACAAATCCATAAAAAAAGACATGCTCATGAGCGGGCAGCAGAGAGTTAGTCTCTCCAAGCGGGAAGGACAGATCGTCTATTATATCTGCCGGGGGTGCAGAAACAAGGAAATAGCCCGGAACCTGGACATTACGGAACAAACAGTAAAGTCGCACTGCAACAGCATTTATAAAAAGTTCAACGTTTCAAACAGGCTGCAACTGGCGCTTATCTTCATGCATGACAAGTCGCTGGAAAAAACCGAAGAGCCGCTTCTACAGGGCATTTTGCAAGGCTAATCTTCCTAATCCCTTTGGTACCCCCCCGGATGACTCCGCCGCTATTTCTTACAATCAGATGTCTTACCGTTTGTGAAATAGTTACAAGTCTGACGAGTTTGGTGGTGGGCAGACTGGTATTAACCCTGAAAAAGATTTTAATGGACATTGTGTCTTAAGCCTCAGTTGTAATATTAGATCGCTTTATCACAAAGATCGTTCTGCTTCTTTGGGGGGTCGTTTTCCATAAAGGTTTCGTCCGGCATCCCCCACAGTTTCATTCTTTGACATGCGTTTTAGTCGGAGTGTATTCTACGCCAAAAATCAGTTCGATAAACGTTTATTTACGAAAGAAACCTTGAGCCTGTTGTCAAAAAGCGACAGTACTGTATACAGGAAGACACCGAAATATTTGTCTGACTTTTACATGTGGCCACTTCCCAGCTTAATACTGGGCGAAATCTATCTAGTAGCTCAATTGATCTGAACGATTCCCTATCCCGTTGATGTTTTCCCGTAATTCTCACCGTCGTTTTCTTGGTATAGATGTAGAGTTGCTTTCAGAAATAAACGCTCTCCCGCGCTTCTATTTTGCAGATCTACGGGAGGAAATCCCGGTCTTTATCAATTTCTATTGACGATATCAATAGATTTCTATATCTTAATTTCATGGACTCTGAGCTTAAGGGAGCGTGTATAGATATCTCAAAAGAAATGCTGGAGGGCTCGCGAAGTTCCCTTGCCGGAGCGATCAAAAAAAATCCCCGCCTTTTTAATATTATCAGACATTACTTTCATCCTCTGAGAGCCCGAGAAATTATTTATACGAACCTTGAGAGGTTCGAGCACGGCTGCATCCGCCGCCACGAAGGAATGACCGTATCTATGAGGAGTTATCTAGTTATTGATTCTATCCTGACAACCAAGGCCTTCGACTTTTCCCTGCGCTATCATTTCTGCCCCGGCTGCAGATCCCTTTTTATTTACCTTCCATGATTTAAGTACATTTACAGGCTCTGGATTTCAGCCATTTATTACCTCTTTGTCCTGAAATCGGAAAGACAAGAGTAATAGTTCATATCGCCCTGTTAAAGAAGCCTTTTGCCATTCTTATTCCAACTGGGAAAGATTAAAAATATAACTTTAGTATGGTAAATATTTAATACCTATTTCTTTCTAAATCCAAACCAATTGCCGATAGACATCCAAAGCGGATAGGTTTAGCCTTATAAACATGGAGGGATAAGCATGAATATACCATAAATTGAATAATATTAATAC
>JBECKU010000381.1:0-1047 GCA_040235385.1 Candidatus Sulfobium sp.
GTAATAGGTAAAACTGTGGAACTTTTTGCCCACACAAAGAACGAAGAGGAGATCCCAATTGAGCTATCGCTGTCGACGTGGACGGTACGTGATGAACGCTACTATACTGGTATCATCCGTGATATCAGGGAGCGCAAACGGGCTGAAGAAAATCTACGCATGAGCGAGCAGGCTCTTCGTGCCAGTACAGAAGAATTAAAGAAGAAAAATGAGGTTCTACAGCGAACTTTGAATAAGCTACACGAAACTCAGGATCAACTGATCATCCAAGAAAAAATGGCCTCACTGGGTAAACTCAGTGCCGGTATGGCCCATGAATTGAACAATCCGGCTTCGGCTGCACAACGCAGTGCGGAACAATTAAAAGCTATATTCCATCAACTGCAGGAAGTTAATGTCAAACTGGGAGAGTTAAAACTTGAGCAGAAGCAACTGGAAAAGGTGCAGGAGCTGGACGAGCTTATAAGAGAACGTGCCAAACATCCTGTTAGTATAGATGCTATTATTCGGAGTGACAGAGAAACTGTGATGGAGGAATGGTTGGAACAACATGGTATAGAAAAAGCCTGGGATTTGGCTCCAGCCTTAGTGGAACTGGAGTGGGAGGATACTGAACTTCTCACATTGACAGATTATTTTACCCCAAGCCAATTTCCCGTTGTGGTTGATTGGCTGGGTTGTACCCATACAGTTCACAGTCTGCTGTCTGAAATCAACTTGGGAACAAATCGTATTTCAGGAATAGTCAAAGCACTAAAGACATATACTTACATGGACCAGGCTCCAGTACAAAATGTGGATATTCATGAGGGTTTGGACAACACCTTAATCATTCTACATAATAAGTTGAAGAAAGGGATTACCGTACATCGAGACTATGCTGAAGACCTGCCGACCATTCAGACCAATGGAGGTGAATTGAATCAGGTCTGGACCAATATTATTGATAACGCGATTGATGCAATGAAAGGTAACGGAACTCTCTTACTGCGGACTCGAAAGGAAAATTTATGGGTGGTTGTTGAGATCGAAGATAATGGTCCAGGC
>JBECKU010000324.1:0-12238 GCA_040235385.1 Candidatus Sulfobium sp.
AGGACCCCTTCCTCCTTCGCGTGATGAACTTCTTCTTTTCTGGCCGGCATCTCCGTCTCGGACCTGCGATAGACGATAATCGCCTTTTCCGCTCCCAGACGGAGTGATGTGCGCACCGCATCCATCGCGACATTGCCGCCGCCGATTACAGCGACTCTCTTCCCCTTTATGACCGGCGTATCGTGCTCAGGGAAAGTATATGCTCTCATGAGGTTCGTCCGTGTAAGAAACTCGTTAGCGGAATACACGCCATTCAGGTTTTCGCCCTCTATCCCCATAAATTTAGGGAAGCCGGCACCGGTCCCGATATAACAGGCGTCGAACTGTTCCATTATTTCATCGATAGTCATCAGCTTGCCTACTACCGCATTGGTCACGATTTCAACACCCATATGCCGGAGAAGTTCGATCTCGCAGGCTACGATCTCTTTGGGGAGCCTGAACTGGGGTATTCCGTAAAACAAGACCCCTCCAGCCTCGTGGAGTGCCTCGAAAATCGTTATCTTATGGCCCAGTTTCGCCAGGTCGTAGGCGCAGGTCAGCCCTGACGGACCACTGCCGACAACAGCAACTTTCTTTCCCGTAGCCGCCTCCATTCTCGGCATGCCGATCTGACAGGTCTGTTTCTCCCAGTCCGCGACGAACCTCTCCAGCCGGCCGATCCCGACGGGCTCGTGCTTTTTCCCGACGAGGCAGAATTTCTCGCATTGTTCCTCCTGCGGACATACGCGGCCGCACACGGCGGGAAGTATATTCTTTTCCTTGACTATTTCGATCGCCTTCTCAAAATCTCCCTCTTTCACAGCCTTTATAAACTGCGGGATTGGGACATTGACAGGACAGCCTTTAACACAGCCGGGCTCCCGGCACTGCAGGCATCGCTCCGCCTCCATAACAGCCATTACCTCGCTGTACCCAAGTGATACTTCATCAAAATTAGACCGCCTTACAAGAGGGTCCTGCTCCGGCACAGGTGTTTTGTGCGGAACAATCCTTTTCTTCTTTTCTTTTTTCATCAGAGAATCTACCTCGCAGATTATAGCAGGTCTATATTATTACCGGTCGCTGATTTTCGTCGGAAGGTCTTACTAAAGATACTGTCCCGCGCCAAACCTACTCACAGATGGCTCCTGAGTGGCGCCTCTTCCATCTTTCGAAAGATTCTTTTTCTTCATCGATATAGGATTTCTGGCGGCTCATCAATATGTCCCAGTCGACTTCATGTCCGTCGAATTCCGGACCGTCGGTACAGGCAAATCTGGTCTTTCCTCCCACCGACACACGGCACCCGCCGCACATGCCTGTCCCGTCTACCATGATAGGGTTCAGACTTACCACTGTTTTCACTCCAAAAGGGCGTGTCGTCTCACAAACGAATTTCATCATAATTGCAGGACCCACCGCCATAACCAGATCCGCCCCTTTGTGTTCCAATTCATACTCAAGAGCACCTGTTACCAGACCTTTTATCCCTTTGCTTCCGTCGTCAGTAGTAATCAGCAGCCTGTCACTTACCCTTTCCATTTCATCCTCATAAATCAAGAGGTCTGAGGACCTCGCGCCCATGATGGTAGTCACGTTGTTACCCGCTTCCTTAAAAGCCCTCGCTATGGGGTACAAGGGGGCCGCGCCGAATCCGCCTCCAACTAGGATCACCCGTCCAAGTTTATCTATATGTGTAGGCTGTCCCAGAGGGCCGCAAAGATCGAGGATCTCTTCGCCCGCTTCCAGCAAAGACATTTCATTCGTTGTTTTTCCCACCGCCATAACAATAAGACTGATGGTACCCTCCTCAGGGTTAATGTCAGCAAGGGAGAGCGGAATCCTTTCGCCCTTCTTATTTATTCTTATGATCACAAATTGACCTGGCTGTGCCTTCCTGGAGATCAGCGGTGCCTCCACTTGGTAATAAAAGACGTCCGGCGATCTGACGAGTTTCTTTTTAACTATTTTTGCCATGGATTATTTTAACAGATGCTCGAACTATAAGGATACTTTATAAATCCATTAATCCTGTCTGATCAATTAAACCCGGGGGGGTGTCGCAAAGTGAAAGTCGTCCAAGGCTTTGCAGATAATACATAACCCAAAATCCCATGGCTCATCGTAAGCCTTATATGCTGTTCGTGTTCCTTGGACCGGAGCTTTACCGCCGACTTCCTTCAGATTCCTCCTCGCGACGAACACCCTGACCTTTGGCTAACGATTGGCGCTATCAACCTCCCCTAGCGGACTCTCACCGCCAAGCATGCGTCCATTCCGGCGCATTAAAAAGGGCGTCAGGATATCCGGACGCCCCGTTTGTTAACATGAAAAACTGAAATTAACTTCTTACGCAGCGACTCCTTTTTCAGTCTCTTTCAGCCAGAGAAGCCTCGAGCCGTTGATTGTCGAAGCGTTTATGTCTTCAGTGAATTTTTCGACATCCACGTCGAGGTCCTTGTCCTTTTTGAAAGGACTGAATGAAACCTTGGCCTTCCCTTTTAATGCCTTCTTGATCTCAGTTTCTTTCGGCATCTTCAGGGTTTCTCCCATCGCTTTTGCAAGGGCGATGAAGATCTCCGCATTGGTTCTTGACTCACCCACAGGCATTGCCGCTCTCTTCACTTCTTTCAGTCTTCCCAGGTAATCGACCACCGTGCCGTCAGATTCAAGCGGAGATGCAGAGGGGAGAACAATATCTGCTTCTTTCGCGAGGTCCGTCATATGCGATGCCTGAACAACGAGGAAATCTGTCTCAGGCCTCTTGCTAACAGGAACCTCTCCCACGGCATAAAACACCTTGGACGAAGAAGAGATTATTTCCCTGAACTTTTTCCCTTCTGTCATCAGGCCCATGAGCACCACACCCTTGGCGTTAGCTTCCAGCGGAACTGAAACCGCTTCCGCCTTTATCAGGGAAAGGTTCGAGGCAGCCTTGTAAAGCGAAGGCGCGGCAAGTATGACAGGAGAGTCGGCATCCTTAAAGACATCGGCGGCGTTCATCGCTTCATCGGATGGATCGACAGAAGCCAGAGCCTCGACCATCTCTTTTGGGGCCTTTACGCCCTTTGAGATCATTGCCTGGGCCAGTTCTTCGAGCATCTTTGCTTCGTCGCCCTTCAGGACTGCAGTCGCCTTCGATGCGATCTTCGGATCACCGGAATTTATGACGATGAGCTTCGCACCCGCGTTATTCATCCTCTTTCTTATAACCGCATCCAAGGCGGGAAGGACTCTCGTCCACTGGTTCGGCGATGTGCCTACAAGTATAAAAAGATCTGCGTTTTCCAAATCAGCGGAACCTGCCGTCAATGCATCGTAATCGGAATAAAGGGTAGCAGATGAGTCGTAATCCTTCGTCTTGACTACGTCAGCGGCCAGTTTCTTCAGGAGAAGAGCATCTTCATTCAGGATGTTGGCCGTGCTGATAAAAGATGCGCCGGCACCCGCAGATTTTAATTTCTCTGCGACAGTTCCCAGGGCGTCTTCCCATGAGGTTTCCTTCAAAACCCCGCCCTCCCGCTTCATCGGGCTGCTGAGCCGGGTATCGCCATAAAGGCTGTCGAAACCGAACCTGCCGATTGCACAGATATACCGCTCGGCAGCTCCCTCCGGAGCACCTGCGTTTATCTTCACGACTTCACCGTCTTTCGTGCTCACGGTGATACTGCATCCGCTTCCGCAGGACAGGCAGACCGAAGAGGTCTTTTCATATTCCCACTCCCGTCCCTTTCTCCAGCGGTCGGCCTCAAGGAGTGCATTGACCGGACACGCGTCTACGCAACTTCCGCAGAAGGTGCAGCCCGATTCCTGAAGGGGGAGGTCTTTTGCAGTTACAACCTTGGCTCCCACTCCCCTGCCTTCGAATTCCAGAACGTTAGTGTCCTGCGCCTGACAGACCCTGATGCATTGTCCGCAAAGAACGCAGTAATCCGGGTCCCTCTTGATGAAAGGGTTAGACTCATCGATCGGATAGCCGAACTTCTTCCTGGTGAAATTGGACTCCTTCAATTCAAAATCATAGGCATAGCGCTGCAGGTTGCATACCCCGGCCTTTGTGCAGGTCATACAGTCAAGGGGATGCATAGAGAGGATCAGGTCGATGACAAACTTCCTGACCTCCTTTACCTTCTCGGTATCCGTCAGAACACTCATGCCTTCCTTGACTCTAGTGTTGCATGCTATTATGGGGGCTCGCCCGCCTTCGAGTTCAACGAGACAGAGTCTGCACGCTCCGATCCCTTTCATGCCCTTGATATAGCAGAGGTTCGGAATGTGCACCCCGGCTTTTTCAGCAGCTTCAATCAGGTTGAGCCCTTCTTCGACCTGAACATCCCTTCCGTCTATTTTTACATTCACCATGTTTCCCATCCAATCCTCCTCTGATATTTGGGGTTAGTCGGGTCAGGCTGTCCTAGACCTTGACCTCGTCCCTCACCTTCAAATCTATTATCTCTATGGCGCCATACGGACATGCTGCAACGCATTCTCCGCATTTCACACATCTCTTCTGCCGGATCTCGAAAGGCCGGTACCCTGAACGATAAGACGTCTTCTTCTCACCGAGGATCGCATTATACCTGCATGCCTCCTGGCAGAGTCCGCACATCACGCACTTATCGGGTATGACCCGGTATATCAAATATGAAGGACATTCCCTGTCCCGGCATCTTCCTTCGAGATGTTCGGAAAAGGTGTCCGTGTGCAATGCCTCAATGATGAATTTGGCGGTATCCTTGCCTTTCTTGCACCGCGATCCTTCTAACATCTGGTCGGCGATGCGTGCGATCGCATCCACGTCCGCCCGGGAGCCTACGCCGGCCGCAATCTTCTTCAGCCGTACGAGAGCCTCATAGCTTCCCAGGGCGCATGGATGGCACTTGCCGCACATCGGCTCGGAGAGGAATTCTTCGACGAAGGTCTGGGACCTCTGTATAGCGCATTTCAGGTTCTCGACCGCAGCAAAAACATCTTTCATATCCTTTTTTGGTGTCTCGTCCTTTTTTTCAGCCTCGTTCATACGACCTCCTGTTTCTGCGTGCGCTTCTTCTTCTCTATCTTTACCGCACCGATGGGACACGCCGTGTAGCATGCCTTGCATTTTGTGCAGTAGTCCTGATCGATGAAGAAAGCGTCCCTCGTGTCCTTAACTGCGTCGAAGGCGCATGCCTCCTTGCATAGACCGCAGAGGAAACACTCGTCATGCTCGATCCTGAAAGTGCCGAGCCCGCTGCAGACCTTTGCCCGGCAGTACTTGTCGTGTATATGCTCTTCATATTCGTCCCTGAAATACCGGATAGTCGTGAGAACCGGGTTCGGCGCGCTGTTTCCAAGACCGCAGAGCGATCCGGATTTTATCAGTTTACCGAGTTCCTCAAGTCGCTCGATGTCGCCCGGTACACCGTTGCCCGATGTAATCCGGTTGAGGATATCGAGCATCTGATAACTGCCGATCCTGCACGGCGGACACTTGCCGCAGGACTCTGAGACACAGAAAGAAAGGAAATATTTCGCGACATCTACCATGCAGTTATCTTCGTCCATCACGACCATTCCTCCGGAACCCATCATCGAACCGACCTTCGCGAGTGAATCGAAATCCACCGGCAGGTCAAGATGTTCTTCCGGGATGCAGCCGCCTGACGGACCTCCTGTCTGGACGGCCTTGAACTTCTTGCCGTTCATGATCCCGCCGCCTATATCATAAATAATCTCGCGGAGCGTTATCCCCATGGGCACTTCGACAAGCCCGGTGTTGACGACCTTGCCCGTAAGGGCAAAGACCTTCGTACCGGGAGAGTTCTCAGTTCCGATGCTCCGGAACCAGCCGGCGCCTTTCTCGACTATGGGGGGCACACATGCGTAAGTCTCTATATTGTTGAGGTTTCCGGGGTAACCCCATGTTCCTCCTCCGGGTTCGGAAAGCCTCGGAGGTCTCGGCCTGGGGAAGCCCCTCTCGCCTTCTATGGAAGCGACGAGAGCCGTGGATTCACCACATACGAACGCTCCCGCGCCCTCCCTGATATCGATAGTGAAATTGAGGCCGCTCCCGAGTATATTCTTTCCGAGCAGACCGAGCTCCTCAGCCTGTTTGATCGCGATGCCGAGGTTCTTCACCGCGAGGGGATACTCGTGCCTCACATATATCATCCCGTATTCCGCACCAATGGCATAAGCACAGAGAATCATGCCCTCGAACAGACTGTGGGGATCGCCTTCCATGACGGATCTGTCCATGAACGCTCCGGGGTCGCCTTCGTCACCGTTTGCGATTACGAACTTGATCTTTCCGGGGGCGCTCTTCGTATGCTTCCATTTCTTTCCCGCGGGGAAACCGGCTCCGCCCCTGCCGCGCAAATGGGCTTTATCGACCTCGTTCAGCACGTCATCCGGGGTCATCGAGCCGAGTGCCTTTTCGAGCGCCTTGTATCCGCCGACCGCGATGTAGTGGTAAATGTTGCGCGGGTCTACCACACCATTATTCCTGAGTGCAATTCTGACCTGTTTCTTGTAAAAAGGAACATGGGTCATCTCCGGGACGGGTTCACTAAGATAATTGTCACGGTAGAGGCCCTGACGGTAAGGCATACCGCCAGCAACGGTATAAGTCATGATCCATTTGGCATGCTCGGGATGCACTCTCTGGTAAAAAATGTTCTGGGGTTCGACCCTCATGACCGGCCCCTTCTGGCACAGCCCCTGGCAACCGGTCTTCACAACATCCAGAGAAATGCCCCGCCGGGCCGCCTCTTCCTCGAGGGCGGTCAACACTTTAGGAGTGCCTGTGGCAGTGCATGCCGTCCCGCTGCATAACCGGATCCTGGGAATATCAGGAGAAAAGGTCTCATCCTCGAGGAGTTTTCGAAGATTACTGAGGTCTTCTATCGTCTTTACTTTATTCATGGTTATTTCCCCTCGACCATTTTAATCACTCCATTCACTTTTTTAGGGTTCAGATCTCCGACGATCTCTTCATTGACCGTAACCACCGGCGCAAGCCCGCAGCAGCCGACGCAGCCGACCGTCTCGAGCGTCAATGAAAGGTCCGGAGTCGTCTCGCCCTCCTTTATCCCGAAGGACTCCTCGATCTTCTCCAGCACCTTGCCGGCGCCCCTCACATGACACGCCGTACCAACGCACACACAGACCACGTTCCTGCCCCTCGGCTTGAAATAGAAGTGTTTGTAAAAAGATGCGGTGCTGTATACTTCCGAAAGAGGGATGTCCAGCTTTTTTGACAGAGACTTCAGGACGTCCTCCGGCAAATAGTTGTGCTCCTTCTGTATATTCTGAAAAGCATGGATCAGGATGCCCCTCTTCTTCTGCTCCTCAGTCAGTACCTCTTTTACGTTCCCGATTTTTTCATCGATATCTAATTCTTCTACCTTCATCTAACCTCCAAAGCAGCTTCAAAGCTCATGGCTCATAGCGACATAAATCCATGAGCCATGAGCTATCAGCCATTTAGTATATTCCCAGATGCGGTTTTGCCGCCTTTTCGATCTCACGCCGTGCCGCCATATCCATAAGCACTCTCTCGGCGCCGAATTTGCCGGGTTCGTACTTCCGCAGTTTGAGATTTTCCCTCGCGGTATCGATATAATTCAGCGCCATACTCAGAATCTTCTCGGGATCAGGCTCGAAGTGCAGAGCGCCCATGAACCGTTCGAACCAGACTTCGGTCATAAGCCTCGTGACCTCCTCGCTCGCCTCGACCGGAGAGTCGCCTCCGAATATTACAGGCACGCCGGATGCAGCGAAATAACAACCGATTGCGATCGCCTTCTCACTCATCCATTCAGGCGCAATACCGACAGCAGGCATTCCGCCGATTTCGTCGGAAAGTCCTCCCTCGGCCGCCATTGCGCTGGCAATGGTCAGGATTCGGGAATTGTCGACACAAGCACCCAGATGAAGAATAGGCGGGATGCCTATCGCCTCGCAGACTTCTCTCAGTCCGGGACCCGCGTTCTCAAGGGCCATCTCGGGAGTCAGGTAACCGGAGGTCCCGCACGCCGCCGAGCCACAGCCCGTCGATACGATCAGCACGTCATTTCTTATCAACTCGGTGGCAAGAAATCTGTGAAGACCGGTTGACGGCACCCTCGGGTTATCGCATCCGGCAAGGCCGACTACTCCCCGGACTCTTCCCGCCATGATGGCATCGTTCAGCGGTCTGAATGAAGCCCTCCATCTTCCACCCTGCATGTATTCGATATATTCCTGTGAAAACCCTGCGATTACGGGAAACTTATCAGTAATATGGCTTCCCTCGGCCTTTCTGTTCGGATAGTTGTCTATCGCCATCTTCACGATTTCGCGTGCGATCTCTTTTGCCTTGTGTTCGTTGAACTCGACATGTACCGCGCCGGGGATTTTCGCCTTTTCGGAGGTTGTGATGACCTTAGTATGGAATTTTCTAGCTGTCTCTGTTATTGCGGGCATAATACACTGCACGTCCACGGATATGGCGTCGACGAGACCTGTCATTATACCCAGTTCCTGATTCGTAAAACCGCCCGCCGTAGGTATTCCGTGCCGCATCAATATTTCGTTCGCGGTACAGCACATACCGCCGAGATTGATTCCCTTGGCGCCCTTTGATTTGGCGTAATCGATCATTTCAGGTTCGGAAGCAACATCGATGATCATCTCAGCCAGAAGGGGTTCGTGTCCGTGGACGATGAGGTTTACCTCGTCATCCTTGAAAATACCGAAGCTCGCCTCTGATTTAACTGGAGTCGGGGTCCCGAAAAGGATGTCCGTAATATCCGTGGATATCATACTTCCCGCCCATCCGTCCGCAAGGGATGTTCTCAGTCCCTGTAAGAGGAGATGGTCCGGTTCGTGATCCACGCCGATGTTCGTCCGGTGCATGGCTTCGCAGACTTCCCTGTCGATGCCCCTGGGTACGATACCCCATTTTCTCCATCTCTCAAGCGTCTTCTTCGGAGCGCGTTTCGCGTAGCTCACCTCACCGTGCTGTCGGCCGAAATCGTCGATAAGTCTCTGGGCAACATCCCTGGCAACATCGTTGACAGGCCTGCCCTCAAACTCGATATCGAGAATGCCCGCTACCTTATATAACTTTCTGACGTCGGTGATTTTGAAGTCTTTGGTCTCGCCGTTAGCGACCGCCAGGAGCGTAAAGGCCATACCCCTTGCATGGTCCGAATGCGCCGCGGTCCCTGCAGCGATCATTCTGAGAAGGTTCCTCGCCGCAACCGTAGGAAGTGAAGCTCCGCAAACTCCGCGCGCCTCTGTCTCGGCGTCCTTTCCCACCAGCCTGCAGGGGCCCATGTGGCAAACCTTGCAACAGGCGCCGCTTGCTCCGATGGGACAGGGCTTCATCTTCTGTGCGCGGTCGAAACAGGTCTCGATACCGTGAGACTCGCTCCATTCTATGATCCTTTCCGATGCTTCGTTGGCGCTCTTTATATTTTCTGACATATCCTGATTTCCTCCATTCTTTAATTAGAACATCGGGTCCATTTCAAGTGCGGGATGTCCCACACTTGTAAGAAACTCGAGCAGTTTCTCCGAATCCTCTGCATTGGTTTCATCTGCGATCTTATCCAGCAAATCGGGCACCCCTTCCTCCGCCGCCCTCTGGTTAAAAGCGTCCTTAAGACTTTCCTTGAGGTTCCTGGTCATCCACACGACCCTCTTCAGACCGCCGTCGGCGTAAAGGAATTTCTTGCTCGTGATGAAGTTCCTCCCGATTCCCATAAATCCCGGGGTCTGCATTCCGCCCCCTACGCTCCCCGCGAGAGTAGAAAATTTCATCCCCACGGGTGTCATCCCTGTATGCCCGCGCTGAACGACCATTACGCCGTTGGCTTCGGGAACGATAGCGAGAATGCACTCGAAACAGCCGCAGGAAGTCATGGGGTTGTCCATGATCGTATATGCATTCATGGTTTCGACGGCCCCTCCGGACGCGCTCTTGATGTAATCATCAACACCGGTCCACCGACCTTTGACACTATCGATAACATCACCCTTCTTGATCGGCTGGTTTCCTCCGGTGGGGTCTATCTCGAAGGCGGCCTTTCCATCAAGCCAGTTGTAAGCCCCGCAAAGTCCCAGCCGCTCGGGAGTGATCACGCAGGTATGGCTCGGCGCAAAAGACTGACAGAGCAGACAGGAGTAAAACGTATCAACGGATTCGTCCACCATGCTGCCCAATCTCTGATCGCGTTCCTTATAGGCGTTCCTCGCCTCTTCCTGTACAGCGAGCACGTCCTTTTCATCGACATACAGAGTCACCTGGACCTTGTCCACGATGGATTTGAAACGTGTATGGGTCATCGTCGCCTGGATCACTCCGATATGTTCGAGGGTCAGCCCGTCCTTCTTCGCGTTATTGCTTATCCTGACCCAGTTTATATCACGCTGGCCCATATGCCAGAGACCCTGGGCTTCGTTAAGGTTGTGGTGGATCTTTCTCTCGATAACGGACTCGAAGTCCTTCTGCATCTTTCTTCCGGCCACGTCTATAACTATGCCAAGCGGCATCTTGCCGCCCTGTTCGAACCTTTCCTGCCAGTTCTCCCCCACGATGATAACTTTGTTGTCTTCGATCTCTTCGAGCTCCTTCGTCCTCACCCATTCAAATGCCGGGGTTCTCTGGCCTCCGAACTCGATGAACATATCCTCTTTCCTGATACGCTCTCCCTCGAATGCGGGACCGTATGAAACCGGGATAGGCGGCTTCTCGACGACGATCTTGAGGCCCCGCACTTCAATAGCCTTCTGGACGATCTTGTCGTGGTCAAACTCCTTGTCGACTTCCTCGTAAGTGCATACTCCGGTAGGATGAATGACGGGCACGTCAGTGTCGCAAACAGCGGGGAAGCCCATATTTATCGCGCCCGCACCGGTGGACCATTTGATCTCGTCGAGACCGCCGAGGGCCAGCGCGAAGGCAAAGACCCTGTCCTTCTGGTATTTGAGATGTTCCTTATAATCTCCGGGTTTTTTACCGCCAAAGATCAGGGATGCCCGTATCGCCCAGTCGAGGGCATAAAGGGTATGTTCGGTTTCGGGCCCCAGGGGCACGATCCTCGAATCCCAGCCAAGCTCGATCCCCTGATTGAGGAGCTGTTTTGTCACACTGTTTCCGTTTGTGTGGCCCGAGAGGAAAGTCAGGATGTTCTTCTCCTGCAGTTCCCTGACGATCTTAAGGGCGGTCTCATCGTCGGGGGCCGCGCCTATGATGGCTGCGAAACCCGGCATTGTCCCGTCGACAAGCTGTATGCCCAGATTACGCTGAATAGTGTCTGTTATGAAGCCGTTATACACAAACCCGCTATCGGGGTCGTTTACCGGCTCAAGTCCCTCGATATACCGGATGGCCAGGATGATCTCCTCGGCAAAGAGTGTTGCCATGCCTGAGTCGAGCGCTTCGCCCAGATAAGGTTTCCAGATGGAATCTTCCGGATCATCGTGAAGTAATTCCTTCGCAAAACCGAGAGCCACCTTCATATCGCCAATGGTCTTTACCGGAAACCCGGTCATAGCGTAAATCATCGGCAGATAAAAAGCGGTATCGGGAAATTCGAAGGCAAAGCTTTCACCATGCGCAGCAATGGCCTTCTCGAGCATCTCGTCTGCGCGCTTTACAAGATCATGCGAACCTTTTATAGCCGCTGAGGCTATTAACTTTGACATCCTGACCTCCTCAAATTAAGGATAGGGGTATGAGTATTTTCATCTTTCCCCCGTCCAATCTCAAACACGTAATGTTATATTTTTATATTTTTTACTATACAAAAGCAAGGTTGATTCCCTGCTCTTAATCAGGCCCTCGACTTCAGAAAGGCCGGCAGCGCGTTTGCCTCGCGGGGCCCGACGGTGATCTTCCACCCTGGAAGTTTGTCCTCCACGGCTCCGCTCAGAATTGCGACATATCCCGGGAGGATGAGTTCCTTGCCGGCAATTTCCTTTTCTATACCGCTCTCGGTGATGAACTGTGCGATCTTCGACGCTGTAAATTTGCCGGCGGCCCACGCCGTAAGCACCGATAATCCTTCGCAATCCATGACGGCAAGCCTGCTCGCGACTTTGCTGTTTTCTATTTCTCCTGACACTATAAAGTAGGTAAGCGAGAAATTGGTCGTAATAAGCAGCGGGGATTCCGGCTTCGGTTCTCCTATTGCGTAAATCTTTTGCTCGACCTGCATCGGTACCTGAGGGTCCGTATAGATATTCTGTCTTAGCGTGAACAGCGCAAGATTCTTCCACTTCTCTATGC
>JBECKU010000325.1:0-2899 GCA_040235385.1 Candidatus Sulfobium sp.
GCCATAAGATGGAGGAATTGGCAAAAACCGCGGTAAATGAGCTCGGTATCGATGCGACGGTCGAAAAGATTTCGGAAATATCCGAAATCATGAAATATACTATTTCCACACCGGGCCTCGTAGTGAACGGGAAACTCAAACACGCCGGGAAACCTCTTCCGGGACTCGACAAGGTGAAGACGCTCATCGAAGCTGAGCTATAAAAGGATGAAGGATCTTACAGGTATATTCAAGGCCCTCTCCGACGAAACGAGACTCAGGATAGTGAAACTTCTCGACCGCGGCGAGCTATGCGTTTGCGACATTTTCACAGCACTGGATATGAGCCAGCCAAAGGTATCGTTTCATCTTAATGTACTTAAGGAGGCAGGGCTTATCGGAGACAGAAAGCAGGGGAGATGGATCCACTACAGACTGGACGATTCCGATATGTTCAGAAGGTTCCTGCTCTTTTCCGTAATGGAAAGGATACCACTGGAGTCGGTGGCGGAGGACCGGAGAAGGCTGGAAGATTTTTTAAGGGACAAAACCGGGAGTAGTGATGTCTTCTCTCTTCACAATAAAGAAAGGTGCTGCGGGAGGTAGCTTATGCCCAAGGTGATGTTTCTCTGTACCGGAAATTCGTGCCGGAGCCAGATGGCGGAAGGTTTTGCGAGGGAACTGGGACGGGGCCTGCTTGAACCCCATAGCGCAGGGCTGATGGCCGCGGGCCTTCATCGGAGGTCTATAGCGGTAATGAAGGAAATCGGCATCGATATCTCTCACCAGGACTCGAAAGAGATCGACGAGGATCTTCTGAAAACGATGGATGTGGTCATAACACTCTGCGGGAGCGCCGAGGCATCATGTCCCGTTACACCGCCCGGGATAAAGCGCCTCCACTGGCCGGTCGAGGACCCTGTGGGGACTGTCGGGACCGAGGAGGAGATCATTAGAGAGTTCAGACGGGCGCGTGACGAGATCAGGCTGAAGATCGAAGACTTTGTCGGGCAAACCGGAAAAGGGGGATCGTGATCATGACGAGTACTTCTCAGAAGAAGCTGTCTTTTATCGACAGGTTTCTGACACTCTGGATATTCGCCGCGATGGCTTTCGGGGTCGGGCTCGGCTATTTCATCCCGGGGACGGAAAGGATGATAAACAGTTTTCAGGTCGGGACGACGAACATCCCCATCGCAGTCGGTCTCATTCTCATGATGTATCCACCTCTCGCCAAGGTAAAGTACGAAGAGCTCGGGGAGGTCTTAGGGAACCGGAAGGTCCTTGGGCTATCCCTGATCCAGAACTGGGTGATCGGTCCGGTCCTGATGTTCCTGCTTGCGATAATTTTTCTGCATAATTACCCCGAATACATGGTAGGGCTGATCATGATCGGCCTCGCCCGCTGCATCGCCATGGTCATCGTATGGAACGACCTTGCCTGCGGCGATCCGGAGTACGCCGCAGGGCTCGTTGCCTTCAACTCTATATTCCAGGTTCTGTTTTTTTCCGTATATGCCTATGTCTTCGTTACAATTCTTCCCTCCTGGTTCGGATTGAAGGGCGCAGTAGTGAACGTGACCATAGGACAGATCGCGAAGAGCGTTTTTATATATCTCGGTATTCCTTTTTTGGCGGGTATCATAACGCGATTCATCCTGATAAAGATCAGGGGCCGTCAATGGTACGAAGAGGTTTTCATCCCCAGGATCAGCCCGGTTACACTGATATTTCTCCTTTTTACTATCGTTGTCATGTTCTCGCTGAAAGGCAATTACATCGTAAAGCTTCCGTTGGACGTATTACGGATAGCGGTCCCTCTTCTGGTCTACTTTGTGGTGATGTTCCTCGTCTCGTTCTATCTCGGAAAAAAGGTAGGGGCTGATTACGGGAAGACAGCCACCCTTTCCTTCACGGCCGCCAGCAACAACTTCGAGCTCGCCATAGCGGTGGCTATCGCGGTCTTCGGGATCAACTCGGGCGCCGCCTTTGCCGCGGTCATCGGTCCGCTGGTCGAAGTTCCCGTCCTTATCGGTCTCGTTAATGTGGCACTTTATTTTCAAAGGACTTATTTTGCCGTCGACTATTGCAGGGTGAAGGGATCGAAGCCTTTATAATAATTTTATATCTGAAACAAGAGGAGAAGATTTATGAGACGATGCCTTATTTTTTTTATAGCTGCACTTCCGATGTTCTTTGCACCCGGGCTGAGTAACGCGACGGAAGTGGATGATCTGCTGGTTAACGCAAAAAAAGAAGGCAAGACAGTTATGCTCGAACTTGGTTCGGTCGGCTGCATTCCCTGTGAACAGATGAAGCCAGTTATGGAGAAGCTGAGAACGAATTACAAAGACAACCTCGAGGTGCTGTTTATCGATGTCAGAAAGGACCGTGAAAACGCACGCCGTTTCGGTGTTACCGTAATACCGATCCAGGTATTCCTGGATAGAAACGGCAAGGAGTTTCACAGGCACCTGGGCTATTACAGCTATGAAGAAATCGTACAGGTGCTGAAGAAGAAGGGCTTGTGAACAGGAGTCGACGATGAAGATTGCAGCATTCTGAGATATTCGCAGAAATTCTGAGGTTCTGAAGACTGCCAGCGAGGCAGCGTAGGCCGGGACGAGAGGAAATATTGTTATGCCGGAACTGAAATTTATAAGGGCCAATACTGAAAAAGAAAAGGCGGCCTGTTGCGCTCCGCCAGAGAGTATGCTCAAATTTCCGGATGGGGAAGCACGAAAGACGACCTGCTTTCTCGTCAGGGGAAAAAACCGGTCCGCGTGGGTAACGGACACCCGCATGTGTGATGTTGGTGAGATCCCTGTGGTATCGACAGATCTTTCGAGGTCTGAGCGCTGGGAACATATAAAGTGCAGGATCAGCGCATTCAGAAATGTCTACACCGTCACTCCCGGCC
>JBECKU010000012.1:0-12464 GCA_040235385.1 Candidatus Sulfobium sp.
GTAAACCGTGCGATTCGACCGTCGGGGTCTTCTCTGATTAAACATTCAGGCTCTGAAAATGCGAAGTGTCTTCGGGATATGGAAGGATGAGAGAGTATCTTGTGCATGACCGAGAGGTTTCTCTGACTGAGCATGCCGGAAAAATGTCTCGTCAAAAATTTATCCGCCGCTGCCTGCGCAACCGAGAAAGGAGGAGATGCAACCGCCAGGGCGGCGATATGAGGGCCTGTTTTCCCTCGATGCCGGGAGCCGTCGCCGATATTCATGCATCGACTCCGGCGAATCTAAGACCGCGGCGGATATGCCGGGTATATTTCCACAGCGGTGCCCGTATTCCGAGTCCGTATCCCAGGCGGTGGATCGCGGGAAGTAAGGAGAGACCTATCGAGTCGGAATCGATAAAGTTCATATTCACATCCATCGTAGCTTTAACCCTTGTTGACATTGTCTGTATATCGATTTCTGGCGACAGGTAAAAAACTGGTCGAAGCATATCGTCCTCACGAATGTTCAGAACGCCCTGGCGCCTGGCTACGGATTCGAGTTCCGTACCCGGATAGATCCTTATTCCGGCATTGAAAAAAGCGGTGTCGCTCGGTCGTATATGCCTTTCGGCAAAACGAAGAGTTTCCTTTAACGTTGTCTCCGTTTCACCGGGCCCCCCCAGCATAAAAATCCACAGACAGGGCAGTTGATGCCGCCGGACGATCTCTGCGGCCGTGTATACGCTGTCTGTGGAATACCCCTTGCCGAGACGGTCGAGCACGACACCGGAGGCGCTTTCCACGGTGATGCCGATCCCCCTGAATCCTGCCCGCATCATAAGCCCTATCAGATGATCGTCGATAAAACGAGGGTTCAACTCCAGGCTACAGAAGCGCAGCCGGGATTTCATCCTCAACAGATCCTCACAGAGGGAGACCGCGTGCTCATAAGGATGGTTAAAGACATTATCGACAAATTCAATGTCCTTCATTCCGTCCGCTGCTAATCTTCTTATCCCGTCAAGCACCATCTCACGGTCGAAAAATCTGTACGCGCTACCTTCGATCTTCCTGTACGTACAGTAAATGCAATGAAAAGCGCAGCCGAGTTTTGTTTGAACCGGAGCGGCCGACAACCGGCTGAGGTACCGGCGGATATCGACCCACTTTCTGAAATCCGGCGGGAACCGTTTACCGGCCGTTTTCCCGGGGTCCTCCCCGGCCGAGCCGTACGTCTCGTTCTCGATCCATACGACGCCCGGGACATCATGTAATGACGACCCGGCCGATCGCCGGGCAAGCAATTCGGGGAACACAAATTCGCCGTCACCGATGACCGCCGTCGATATCCCGGTGTGACGCATGATCTCCTCGGGCATGACGCTAATCGCTGCACCGCCCAGGACAATCTCTGCGTCAGTTTTGCTTCTCAGAGTTTTTACGATCCGGTGGATATCTTCAATAAAGAAAGCCGGGTTCTTCATGTCGTTATTGTCAATATTTCTTACAGAGAGACCGACAATTTCCGGCCGGAATTTTTTTAACTCATCCGAGATCGTTTTGAGAGGATCGCGCTCGAACATGAGGTCTGTTACACGGACATCATGTCCCGCCCTTTTCGCTGCTGAAGCCACGAGGCATGCCCCCAGCGGCATGACGGGTACCGGCAGTCGACTGCGGTTAGTGCTGATAATGAGAGTCTTCATAAAGCGTGTGTGTCAGGAGCGGCGAAATCATATAACCATATTACTCCGGAAAAAGAATAAGTCAACCCGGTGCAAATTGTGAAAGACACCACGGAAATTGAATGTACTGAGATCCTCAGGTAACATATATGAACAATACGTTTGCTTTCTTGTGAATAACTTGTATAGCGCACCGGACAAGCTTCTAACAAGGCATTACCGACAGAATGTGGGGAGGTCTTCCATGCAAAAAAATGAGTTCAGCAAAGAATAACCGGGGACAAAAATGTTACTGTGGTCTGGTTTTATAGTCTGCACGACTCTGATAGTCCTGTCCGGGATCAGGCTTTCGAAATACGGCGATATTCTCGCCGAGAAGTCCGGGCTCGGCCGGACATGGATAGGATTGATATTGATGGCTTCCGTCACGTCATTACCCGAACTCGTTACCGGCGTAAGTTCCGTGACTTATGCCGGCGCCCCCGATATAGCTGTCGGAGACGTACTCGGAAGCTGTGTTTTTAATATACTGATACTCTCGGTTCTCGATGCGTTTTACCGGCAATGCCCTATTTCGACGCGGGCCCATCATGGGCATGTACTGGCCGGAGGAATAGGAATTCTGCTGATCAGCATCGTCGCCATGAGCCTCTTTGCCGGAGGAAGAATTGCTTCGATAGGGTGGATCGGTGCATATACGCTATTGTTCGTGGTGATCTATCTTATCGCAATGAGGCTCATTTTCTATTATGAGAAACGCCAGATAGCAGCCTATATGAAGGAGGTAGCAACTGAATACAGATACAAGGATATCCCTACAAAAACAGCTGTTATTAACTATGTCGGGAATGCTGCCGTGGTGATTTCAGCAGCGGTTTTTCTTCCAAAGATCGGCGTCGGGATCGCAGAATCGACGGGACTGGGACAGACATTCGTCGGGAATATTTTTATCGCTTTTTCCACGTCCCTGCCCGAGGTGGTGGTCTCTCTCTCGGCGATAAAGATGGACGCGATAGATCTCGCAATCGGGAACCTGTTCGGCAGCAATATCTTCAATATTCTTATCCTGGCCATAGACGACGTGCTTTTTTTAAAAGGGCCGATCCTATTTTTTGCAAATCAGGAACACATAATATCGGCTTTGTCCGCGATCGCCATGACTACGGTTGCCGTTATCGGTCTTACGTACCGGGCCGAAAAGAAGTTTCTCTTCCTTGCCTGGGATTCCATAGGCATCATCCTCGTGTATTTTATCAATATTTTAATGTTGTATGCCGCGAGGTGACCGGAACATGCAATGGCATCAGAAAAAAGCAGACGATGTGCTTTCGGAACTGAAAACCGAAGCGAAGGGGCTTTCCGCGGCGGAGGCGGAGAAGAGGCTTGAAAAATACGGCCCCAACGAACTGAAGGAAAAGAAGAAGAAGAGCGCTTTCGCCATGTTCCTTGACCAGTTCAAGGACTTTATGATCATCGTTCTAATCATAGCTGCTGTCGTATCGGGTCTCGTGGGAGAGCCTGCCGACACGATCGCGATCATCGTAATTGTCATTCTTAATGCCGTTATCGGCTTCGTGCAGGAGTACAGGGCTGAAAAGGCGATGGCCGCCCTGAAGAAAATGTCGGCCCCCGACGCAACAGTAAGGAGGGATGGTGACCCCAGGTCCGTACCGGCGTCCCGGATCGTCCCGGGCGACATCGTGCTCCTGGAGGCGGGGAAAGTCGTTCCTGCCGATATGAGGCTGATCGAGGCGGCGTTGTTAAAGATCCAGGAGGCTGCCCTTACCGGAGAATCGGTCCCGGTAGAGAAAAGCACCGGTAAACTCGGGGATGAAAAGACACCCCTGGGCGACCGGAAGAACATGGCATACAAAGGGACATCGGTTACCTACGGACGGGGAGTCGGTGTCGTGGTGGGTACAGCCATGGAGACCGAACTTGGAAAAATAGCCAGGATGCTTCAGGAACAGGAGGAGGTGAAAACACCCCTTCAGAAGAGGCTTGCCGTATTCGGCAGGAAACTCGCTCTTGCGGTCCTGGCTATCTGTGCGATCGTCTTTGGCACCGGTTTGTTGAGAGGTGAGCCGGTCCTGCGCATGTTTCTGACTGCTATTTCTCTTGCGGTCGCCGCGATACCTGAGGCTCTTCCGGCAGTGGTCACGATATCCCTCGCGTTCGGTGCTAAAAAGATGGTGAGGCAAAACGCCCTTATCAGAAAGCTCCCTGCCGTCGAGACTCTGGGTTCGGTAACCTACATATGTTCCGACAAGACGGGGACGCTCACCTTGAACCGGATGAAGGTCGAAGAAATATATGTCACGGGAGAAACAATCAAGAGTGATAAACTCGGGAACATGTTCTCCCGGGAGACGGAGAGCTCCCGGCGGGACGGGCCTGTTGCCGAGATGCTTAGAGCAATGGCTTTGAGCAACGATGCCCACCTCGACGACGAAGGAAACAATATAGGCGATCCCACCGAAGTGGCGCTGTTCGCCTTCGCACGGGAGAACGGGTACGTAAAGAAAAGACTCGAGAAGGAGTTCCCCAGGGTGGAGGAAATACCTTTTGATTCCGAAAGAAAATGTATGACCACCATACACACGCTTCCTGAGGGAGGATTTGTTTCCTTTACGAAAGGTGCGATAGAGGTACTGGTGGAGAAGACCGGAGATATGACGACCGTCGATGGCAGCATACCCGTCGAAAAAGACGAGATCCTCGGAGCAAGCGAAAAAATGGCTGAAGAAGGATTGAGAGTGCTAGGAATTGCATTGAAGAGATGGGATGAAATTCCCGACGATATAACTCCCGAAAAAGTTGAAACCGGACTTACTCTCATCGGCCTGGCGGGGATGATGGATCCCCCGAGAGAAGAGGCGAAACAGGCCGTTGCTGAATGCATGACAGCCGGTATCAGACCCGTGATGATCACAGGGGACCATCCTATCACCGCAAGGACAATCGCCCAAAGGCTGGGGATGGTGAAGGAGAGTGCTCCAGGCAAGGGTAATTCAGGGGACCACATAATCAACGGCAGTGAACTGGAAGCCATCTCCCAGGAAGAATTCGAGTCGCGGGTTCTGGATGTTTCCGTATATGCTCGGGTGGCCCCGGAGCAGAAATTAAAGATAATAAGGGGCCTCCAGGACAAGGGTCAGGTTGTTGCGATGACCGGAGATGGAGTGAACGATGCCCCGGCGCTGAAGCGTGCCGACATCGGTATTGCGATGGGAATAACCGGGACCGATGTCTCGAAAGAATCGGCCCATATGATCCTCCTGGATGACAATTTCGCAACGATAGTGAAGGCCGTCCGCGAGGGCCGGCGCATCTTCGACAACATCCGGAAGTTCATAAAGTATACGATGACGAGTAATTCAGGCGAGATCTGGACGATATTCCTCGCGCCCTTTCTCGGGCTCCCCATACCGCTCCTTCCGATCCATATCCTCTGGATCAACCTGGTGACCGACGGGCTCCCGGGTCTTGCCCTGTCGTCGGAGCCCTCTGAAAAAGATATCATGTCCAGACCTCCCCGCCATCCCCAGGAGAGTATTTTCGCCCACGGTCTCGGGATTCACATTATCTGGGTAGGACTTCTTATGGGCGCGGTCTCACTTTTTACGCAGGCGTGGACCATTGACATGGAAGATGCCCATTGGCAGACCATGGTTTTTTCAGTGCTTTGCCTCAGCCAGTTGGGGCACGTGCTTGCAATACGCGCCGACAGGGAATCGCTCTTTACAAGGGGGCTTTTCTCGAATATGCCGCTGTTTTGGGCCGTGGTCTTCAGCATAGGTCTTCAGCTTGGTGTAGTGTATATCCCTTTTTTGAACCCGGTCTTCAAGACGGAGGCGCTGACGGCCTGGGAGCTTGCTGTAACTCTGGGCCTGTCATCGGTTGTGTTTTTTGCGGTCGAGTGTGAAAAACTGGTTCTTCGTCGGAGCAGACAGTAGTGTCAATCAAAAAAGCGGATTCCCGTGTGTGGAGTATTGCTGCGGCCGCTATTTGTGATAAAATATTGCTCATTTTTTTTATGAAATAATCTATAGGACGGTATTCCCGGGGAGGCAATGATGTCTGAAACGGTCATAGAGACGAACATAGGAGGTGCAAAATTTCTCCGGCGGGGTAAGGTCAGGGACGTATATGAAATTGGGAACAATCTGCTGATCATCGCAACGGACAGGGTCTCCGCATTCGATGTAGTCCTGCCGAACGGCATAGAGGGAAAAGGGAAGGTCCTGACCGGGATATCTCTTTATTGGTTCGACATTATGAAGGAACTTATAGAAAACCATGTAGTGGCGTCCGAGGTAAAGGATTACCCTGTCGAAGTCCAGACGTACGGGTATGTGCTTGATGGAAGGAGCATGCTGGTGAAAAAGGCGCTT
This sequence comes from Candidatus Sulfobium sp., assembly GCA_040235385.1. Taxonomy (GTDB): domain Bacteria; phylum Nitrospirota; class Thermodesulfovibrionia; order Thermodesulfovibrionales; family UBA6898; genus JBECKU01. The sequence goes on from JBECKU010000012.1 coordinate 6,064, forward strand.
CCCATGCCTGTGGAATGCATTGTGAGAGGTTACCTCTCGGGTTCGGGCTGGAAAGAATACAGGCAGAAAGGCACTGTTTGCGGTATCAGGCTCCCCAAGGGGCTCACTGAATCCTCCAAGCTCGAGGAACCCATATTCACGCCCAGCACTAAAGCCGCCGAGGGACACGACATCAATATCTCATTTGATCAGATGACAGAGATCGTGGGCGGGGAAACGGCTGAGAGGCTCAGGGATATAAGTCTGAGGGTCTATAAAAAGGCGAGAGAAATCACCGAAAGAAAAGGAATAATCATCGCAGATACGAAGATGGAATTCGGGGAATTCGAAGAAAGAATCATATTGATCGATGAACTCCTAACTCCCGATTCGTCGAGGTTCTGGTCCATGAAGACTTATGAGCCCGGAAAAAGTCAGGACAGCTACGACAAACAAATAATCAGGGATTACCTGCTTACCCTCGACTGGGACCACTCTTATCCCGGTCCGGTACTACCTGACCAAGTGGTGGAAAAGACGATGGAACGATACCGGGAAATATACCGAATAATAACAGGATGAACGTCTTATCTGGTTACCGTGTACGGAGCAAACCTATACATCTGTTGAGTGGATTCCCCCGTCTGAGAAATGATACGGCCGGACTTTTCCGTATGCCCAGTTTCTTCATTTCCCACAGCAGGTCCCTGTTTTCAGGGTCATTAAGCAAACCTGTCTGAAATGCCTCTACCGCCTCCTTCTTCTTCTTCCCTTTGAGATAAGCGCGGCCGAGGTTCAGATAAAAGACGGGGTAAAAGAATTCCTTTCCGAAAGGGACCGACTTGTCCAGTCTTTCCAGCGCCTCCCGGCATATCTGTATTCCGTCTGAAGGGCTGTTTTCTATAACCGCAAGAAGACAGCCGTAATAAGAAAGAAGAAAAGGATCGGAGGGAAACGCCTCCAGCCCGAGCCTGAGAGTATCGAGAGCCTCTCTGCCCTTGCCTTTTTGAATGAGCTGCTTCACTTCATCAAAATATTCGGATTTCAGTTTCTTTTTCTTTGAAAGCTCCTTAACAAAAAGATCGATGGTAGTTCTGTGCTGGTTCGCCATGAGTGATGAGAGTCTCTTAGGGAGGTCGCTGAATTTGGAAAGATGAGCATAGTCGGAGATCCTCGTGAAAACGACCTCACCCCGGAGGTAGACACGGGATATCAGTTTGTATTTCTTTGTCCCTGTGTCTTCCGTCTGAATATGATAAATAACGTCGTCGACGGTTATATTGCTGTTGAATTCGGGCGTATATCGAGAGACGATATTTATTTTCGATTTAGACTTCATGTTTCGATATTACCAGAAACATGGGTTTTTTGCTGCCGCAATTCCCGGCGGGCTGATGAAAAGCCTTTTTGCCGTGTTGTTGAGTGCACGGCAACATATCAGGTGAAAATCCTCAAGAAATGGCCGAATACGACCGGATCAAAGTCAGTGCCGGCGCCATCCTTCATGATATGAACCGCTTCTTCTTTAGTGAATGCAGTCCTGTAAGGTCTATTCGTCGTAAGTGCATCGAAGCAATCGGCCACTTTTATGATCCTCGACGGGAAGGGAATTTCTTCCCCTTTCAGTCCGGAGGGATATCCGGAACCATCATATTTTTCATGATGATGCATAATCCAGAGCGAGATCTCCCGCATTCTCTGGATATGTTCGATCATTTTCGCCCCGGTTACAGGGTGCTCCTTTATCCGGTCCATCTCCTCATCGCTTAGTATGCCGTCTTTATGGAGAATGTCTTCGGGGGTACCGATCTTGCCTATGTCATGCAGGAGAGCGGCAAGCTTTATCCATCTCACTGATTCCGTGGGAAGCCCGGCGGCCCGTGCAAGGGTCGTCGCCATTTCGCAAACCCTTTTCGAATGGCCGTACGTATACGAATCCTTTGCATCAATCGCGAGAGAGAAAGATTCGGAGATACTGAAGAGCATGGCCCGTATTTCTTCGAACAAAAGGGCTTTTTTGATCGAGACCGCACATTCGGAAGAGATTCCGGACAAGAGTTTTATCTCAGTGGCATAATATTCTTCCCCGTCCAATTTGTCGGTGGCGATGACGGCGCCGATGACACTGTGCTCGACTATCAGAGGGACGATGAGTATTCGATGCACAAAATAAGGAAATCCCTCGAACCGCTCGTCCCTGCCGACATCGCAGATCGTGAGAGGTTCTTTCGTTTCAAAGACATGTCCCAGTAAACCTCTATCGGTACTGAATACCATCATAGAGGACCGGTCCGCGTCGGTGCCCGCGCAAATCTTGGGAAAGAAAAATTTCTTTGTCTGCTTCCGGCCCGGGGCCTCTCCTGCGTTTTTTTCCGGCCCGGTCGGATGTTTACCCGACTCGCTGAGCAGCAGAACCGAGACATTTTTCGACGGACAGACATTCATTACCTCATCGATTAGGATCCGGCAGATCTCCTCTACGTCCATTGCGGTGCCGAGTTCGGAAGAAAGCTTCCACAGAAGAGAGAGTTCCTCATAATTCCTTGCTACCTCCCCGGCAAGACTCTCTATTTCATACCCTCTTTCGGAGATAACCGCGAGGTTCGCAGCAACGAAATCGAGTCCTCGAGACGCTGATGCGGGCATCGCAACGTGACATACAAGACGATCTCTCACACGGACCTCTTTCCTGACGGTTCCGGATTCGGGAGCGTCGGGAGGACATCTCAATAATATCTGCCCATTCTCCCCCAGAAGCAACAAGGGAGAACCCAATGCGCTGCAGTAATCGGCCAGGAGCCGCTCCATCTCACTCGGCCTGATAAGATCAAAAATGTGCGACATCGGAGAGGTTGTTTTTCAGGGGTTCAAGGATTTTTTCGAGACCTCTGCCATATTCAGAGGAATTCAGGCCGATGCAACGCACATCCCGGATCATGATGCCGAGTATGAGAAAAAGAGGGATTTCCCTCGTCTGACGGGATGAGCGCAGCGAAGCAACGGCCCTCTGCACCTCGTCCCTGGGTAATGTGCCGATGATGAATGCGTCGGGCAGCGACTTTGAGGACCCGGCTGATTCGAGTGAAGGGAAGACATCGGTTGCGCATCCCTTTGCGCCGACCATCAGTTGCAGACTCCTTGCCTCCTTCTGATCCCCGGATATGATCGTAATCTTCGAAGGGGACCGACCGAGAGTTTCTTCTATGGTCGAGTAGATCTGGTAGGCGTCAAGCGGCCTGGAAATATATGCATTGGCGGCCACCTGTGGGCCGAGATCGTCGTCATTGATGACAAACGAAAGAAATAAAGGTATGCCATGCACCCTGGAAAAGGTGCGGAGCTCTTCGAAGTTCTCCTCATTCTCCAGATACCCCAGGATGATTGAATCGGGTTTCATGACCTTCGAGATCTCCAGCGCCATCTTGATATTATCGGCGCCCATTGTTCTGTATCCTATTTCCTCTAGGGCGGAGCGCAATACCTGGCGCGCGGGTTTATAACCTTCCAGTACGAGAAGCTTTCGACCTCCCTTGGATTCAAGCCAGTCTATCTTCTCGGCTTTGTTGACTGTGGCGGCCTCTTTAGGCAGTGTAAAGAAGAAGGTGCTGCCCTTGCCGAGTTCGCTTTCCACTTCGATTTTTCCTCCATGGGACTCAACGATCTTCTTGGATATACTGAGCCCCAGTCCCGACCCTGCGGGCCGGCCGTGGAGGTCGTCCCCGATCCTGTAGAACTCTTCAAAAATCTTGTCCCTCTCTTCCGGGTAGATCCCTTCCCCTGTATCGGTCACATGGATTTTCATCTCGTCGGGCATCTCGTCGGCGCCGACGACAATCTTGCCCTGTTCAGTGAACTTGACGGCATTGCTTATAAGATTCAGGATTACCTGGAGAAGCCTGTTGGCGTCGCCCCTGATCGGCGTTATACTCTGTTCAGGGAGCTTCGTTTCCAGTGCTACGCCTTTGCTTTTTGCCACGGGAAGCATTATCTTTACCGCCGACCGCACCAGTTCGGCGATGTTGACTGTATCAATGTGCCATTCCATTTTCCCGGATTCCATTTTTACCATATCGAGAATGTCTTTGGTAAGCTGGGTGAGCCGCTCACTCTCTTTGTTTATGATGCCCAGGAACTCCTTCCTGGTATCGTCGTCTATGTCCTCATAGGAAAGGAGGATTTCCGAGAACGACCGGATAGACGACAGAGGCGCCCTCAATTCGTGAGAAACCCCCGAGATAAAACGTGTCTTATTACGGTCGATCTCCATAAGATGTTCCTGGGCTTCGGACAACGAATCGATCTTCGACTGGAGGTTCATGATCTTCAGGTTTAGCACGTTGGTGAGGCCCTGATATGTTTCGGTAGTCTTGTTGAGTGAGATTTTCTCCTGGTTGAGAATTTCCGACAGACGGCCGGCTGCCGCTCCCATAATGAGAAATGAAAGGATATTCAGCGCAACCGTACTCAGGGGATAATGGTACTGCGCCGTGAAAGGCATCAAGGCATATAGCACGCAAAAAGTCATTGTGGCCTCAAGGATTGCTTTGGCGCTGAAAAAAGCCGTCAGCATCAACGTGACGGGATAGAAGAGAAATCTTACCGGGCTTTCAATGTTCCCCGAGATATAAGAGAGCGGGATCAAGGCGATAAGGGCGAAATAGAAGAAAAATTTTTTCATTCCCTTGAGAGGATGGTTCTGACTTTGCGCACGATCTCCTTGGGGCTGAACGGTTTTGTGATATACTCATCCGCGCCCGCCATGAGGCCCATCTCCTTGTCGATTTCCTGTCCCTTTGCAGTGAGAACGATCACGTAACAGTTTCTCAGGTCGGGGTCCTCTTTTATTGCCCTGCACGTTTCAAATCCATTCATCTTCGGCATCATAAGGTCCAGAAAAATGATTTTCGGTCTTAATTCCCGTGTCTTGCTCAAGGCCTCCCTGCCGTTCGTTGCGACTTCAAGGTCGAAGCCTTCTTTCCTGAAAACGAAGGAAAGAGAGCGCTGGATGTACGGGTCGTCATCGACTATAAGGAGATCCATCAATATTTATGTAACAGAATATGCAAAGAAAGTCAACGCAAAGTTTATAACAGATGTGCCCTTCAGTTTGGGGATTGCTTGTTTCATAGGAAAAATACTTTCTAACCCCTGGCCGCCTGGGAACTATACCCTTCTTTGTCTACTCGGCGACTCGCACGGCGGGAGACAAAGGGCCTGCCTGCAGGCAGGGGGCGAGGGGAGATTTTGGGATAGCCGCTCACATAACTGAATGACCAGTTGCAGATCATGTAATTTCCAAATATCAGTCGTGAGCGGCGTCATGAGAAGACCCATAAGCCGTGATCATGTTTTTCCCATTTTTCTTGGATTCGTAGAGCGCCTCGTCGGCCATCTGTAAGAGTCCGTCTATGGTGTCCCCATCCGACGGGAACTCGGAGATCCCGCCGCTTATGGATACAAAACCGTCCATGTGCAGCTCCCTGTGAGGGAAAGGGTGTTTCTCGGTGAGCGATCTCACCCGCTCGGCATAAAGGAGTGCATTCTTTTTATCGACATTCGGCAAGAGCACGATGAATTCCTCTCCGCCGTAACGAGCGAATACAGACGTTTTTCGAGTAATTTTTTTCACCACCTCACATAGAGAGACGAGAAGCACATCGCCCTCCGTATGTCCGTTAGCATCGTTATAGGCTTTGAAGTCGTCGATGTCGAACATAAATACCGATAAAGGATAGGCGTAGCCTCTGGCCCTGACCAATTCTTCATTTGCCTTTCTGAAAAAATACCTCCTGTTATATAATCCGGTGAGTTGATCCGTATTGGCTTCCTGACGGGCGTCGTCTATGTATACTGAATTCCTCAGGAGTACTCCCGCGAAGCTCGTTATCATTGTGAGCAGTCTTTTTTCATTGCCGTCCGGATTATGAATGCCTCCGACATATAAGACGCCCAGCAGGTCGTCATTAAAAAGGATGGGAGCGGCTATATCCAGGGTGCGGCTCCGGGATTCACCCTCCTGCGGATTCTCATCGGGATATCGGTCTGTTTCTCTGGAGACCAGCACCTTGTTCTTGGCGCTTGCCCCAACCATTCCTTCCCCAGGCAGATAGAGCCTCTTTACGTATCCGGTCCCTTTTTGTGGAGAGCTCAGTTTCAAACAGCCCGAGGTATTGTCATAAAGGTATAATCCCGCAAAATCGGCAGGAGAGATTTCTTCGGCGAGGCGAATTATATGAGAAATCACCTCGTTATAAGACAGGTTCAATGTAAGGAACTTGACCGCATCCGCAACCTTCTTGTCCATGAGGATATATTGTTGGTTTTCCTTGAGAAGGCGAGCGATCGTTTCTTCAAGTTCATTTATTTTTTCAATCCTGTCCTCATCACACAACCTGTCTTTCGGACTTCTCAAGCGGCCGAGG
>JBECKU010000096.1:0-4428 GCA_040235385.1 Candidatus Sulfobium sp.
GAATCGAGGATAACCACATCCACCCGGTAATGATCGATAAGTCTTTGCCAGAGAGGTTTCCGTCCTTCGGGCAGGGGTCTGTTCTTTAATGACGCCACAGAGCTGATGATCCACCCGTATTCTGTAAGGACGTTGGCGTTCAATTGACGGGTATCGATGAAAACCTTTTTGGACGGATAGAGTCTCCACGAAAGATATCCCCCATATCCCATGTCATTAAAAATATTACCCTTGACAGACTGCTCCTCCATGAAATCAACTGCCCCTTGTGGCACCGAAAACCGATCGGCCTTTTTGAAAGTTACTTTTTTGAAGTCCCAATAACCGGACGCAAAAAATATGGAAGAAATCAAAATGAGCGAGGCTGCGATTACTTCCATCCGACTTCTTCCCGGCTCTGATTCTTTCAGGTTTTCTTCGAAGAAACGGTTAAGCTCCCGGCCCAGAACCATGGCTGCGATTAATACATAATAGACCATAAATCTCAATGCCGCAAACGCCTGGTAACAAAGTCCGGCTAGAAGGATAAAGTATACAAGGTCGAATTTTCTGTTTCTGACTGCGAGCAGGATGGGGAAAAGTGCGCCCAGCGCAAGGAATTCCCAGTCCACTGACCTCACTTTTGAAGAATAAAGACTTAAAAGAGAAAGATACTCCTGGGTATTCTGTTTAAATAATGCATATTTTGGGGAAAAGTCTAGAATCGCCATAAAAGCCGTGAATCCGGCGGGGTTTATCCCTGAAGCCGCAACCGCCGCACTCCCTGCAAGGCTGAGAGTTATCAAATATTTCGGGGGAATTTCACCTTTCCTGAGAAAAAAATAGTTGAGGGTCTCTGCAAAAATATAGGTCGCAATGATTATATCACCCAGGATATAGCCGCCGTGGAGATTTGACCAAAGCAGCATCAACAGCGGCAGAAAAAAGAAAAGAATCCCTTTTCTCTCTTTTTTGAAAGAATCCAGGATAAAAAAAACAACCACACTAAAAAGAATTGTAAAGAGAACGGGCCTTTCCCCTTGATAAGTCAAAGTGGCTGAAAAAACAAAAAAGACCAGGGGATAAATAAGATAGAAACGGACCTTCTCCCTCTTCAGCCACCAGAACACCAGGAAAACAGTTGCGAAGAGAAGCAGGGAGCGCAATATTATGATGCCTTTTTCTCCAAATAGGTTATAAACCTTATAAAACAAAAGCTGGGCGAGCCAGTACTGATGAAGGATAACTTTCGTTCTCAAAGGTGTCAAGTCACTGTTTTCTTCAAGGTTGGTAACAAATGAAAAGATGTCTGTATCCGGAATCTTCCCGTTTTCAGCTATATATCTTCCATTGGATATATGCCACCAGAAATCATAATCCCAGAGCTTCATCGAGAGGTAGGTATTGAGAAAAGAAGCGAAGATGATCAGGAACGAAAAGAATATAAGCGCCTTGACAAGTGGTTTTTTCATCTCTTTAAAAGGAAGCGGGCGTCAGATAACGCCGACGCCCGCCGATAATAAGGATATCAGTCAGAATACAGCTCTTTTTCGTGAATAATGGACCCTTCTGAGTCCTGGGCCTCGAGACGGATATACCAGGGGGCAGCAGCAGTCTGACTGCAGGCAATTTTTCCGGGCGCGGCGGTCGTAACCCAGAGCGAACCGGCGGTATTAGCCCAAGGAGACTGTTCACCCTGAAGCGCATATTTTGCTGCGACGTAGCTTGTGCACAAGGTACCCGCGTTCATGGCTTGTCCTAAGGTATAGTTATTAGCGTCGGCAGCAGACGTCACCTGTCCGTCACCGCTTGAGTCCACCTGGAATAACTGGCCCTGGGTCCCGGTGCCGGCCGCTAGACCAATCAGAGCGGAATTGAGCCATGCCTGCACATCGGGCTCGGCAGCCGACGTCGCCCTTGTAACAGCACCCTTTCTTGACCTTTCCTGCATTCCGATATAACCCGGGATAGCGATTGCCGCGAGGATACCGATAATTGCCACGACGATCAGAAGCTCGATAAGGGTAAAACCTTTTTGCTCCTTCAGATTATTCATTGCCTTGTACATAAATTATAATCCTCCTTGTGAATACGTTTCGGCCGAAGGCCAGTTGGTTACCGCAAAACACAAAATCCGATTATACACCACCTCCTTCAAAAAAATACGAAATCCGTTTACAGTTAATGCAGTTTTTATGCCAGGGCTGAGACGCTGCACCAGGCATAAATAACTTTAATATTCGTCACTAGAATATAGAAAGATCCGGATAGTGTCAAGACTTATGACATTTTTTGTCACTCAAGCTTCGTGTTCCGCCCGGAAATGCTCCGGTCTTTTCAAATATTATGTTTCAACAAATGTATTTTTCATCTCAAAAAACTATGGTATAATCCTCGAAATAGCTCATGGCATATAGCTCATAGCTTAAGTATGTGATATGGTGACTTTGTGGCATAACGACTTTATTAAGAAATATATATGAAATTTATCGGACTTGACGCAGGCTCAGTCAGTGTAAAACTCGTCCTTCTCGACGAGAAAGGAAATCGTCTCAATAGCCTTTACAAGAGGCATAGGGGCAGACCGCTCAGTATCGCTCTGGAAATGTTGAGCGAAGCGTTGGGAGCGGTGGATAACGAATCAAATAATAATAACCGCTTACTGCTAACACCTCCCACCTCACCATTCACCTCTGACTTCTCCTTATCCGTGACCGGTTCCGCCGGAAGGTTGATCGGCAATATTCTTGGTATAGAGCCGGTGAATGAAGTGGTTGCAAACACATATTCGACTCGAAGAATCTATCCGGACATCAGAACTATTATCGAGATCGGCGGAGAAGACGCGAAACTGATCATAATCGATGAGGATTCCAACTCGGCAAGAGACTTTTCCATGAATTCTGTTTGCGCCGCCGGGACGGGCTCTTTCCTCGATCAGCAGGCGGAGAGACTGAGGCTTTCCATTGAAGAATTCAGTCAATTGAGTCTTCGGTCCAAGAACCCGCCGAGAATTGCAGGCCGGTGCAGCGTATTTGCGAAGTCGGACATGATTCATCTGCAGCAGATCGCAACACCTGTTGAGGATATAGTCGCAGGCCTCTGTTTCGCGGTAGCAAGAAATTTCAAGGGCTCCATTTCACGCGGTAGGGATATCGTTCTGCCGGTGTCGTTCCAGGGGGGGGTGGCTGCCAATGCCGGTATGGTCAGGGCTTTCAGGGAGGTCATGGGTTTCGATAAGCTTTTCGTGCCCGGGGAATATGCACTTATGGGCGCGTTGGGCGCGGTCTTCAAAGATATGGACTCCGGAAAAGTCAATCCCTTCGAACTATCGAGGCTTTCAGATTTCATTTCGGAGGAGAGACCTGCAGAACAGGGACACCGACCGCTCTTGACAGATGGAGACAATTTCACAGAAAGACACCCATCTGAAAGTCAGAAGTCAGTCTCCCTCGGCGACCCGCCGAGGGGGGAAGTCAGAAGTCAGAATTTAGACAAAAATAATAAATCAGATACGTCTGCATTCTGCACTCTGCATTCTGATTTGAAAATCCGGGCCTTTCTCGGTGTCGATATCGGTTCGATCAGCACAAACCTTGCGGTAATAGACGAAAATTGCAGGCTGCTTGCAAAACGCTACCTGATGACAGCGGGGCGACCAATAGAAGCTGTAAAACAGGGTCTCGGGGAAATAGGCGCAGAGATCGGCGCCAACGTGAAAATCATGGGCGTCGGCACTACGGGGTCGGGAAGATACATGATCGCCGATTATGTAGGCGCCGATATCGTTAAGAACGAGATTACTGCTCAGGCTACCGCCGCTGCTTTTATCGATAGGGATGTCGATACGATATTCGAGATCGGCGGACAGGACTCGAAATTCATTTCTTTGAAAAACGGTGTGATCGTTGATTTCGAGATGAACAAGGCCTGTGCTGCGGGGACCGGATCTTTCCTTGAGGAGCAGGCTGAAAAGCTCGACATATCAATAAAAAACGAATTCGAAACAACTGCCTTTCAGTCGAAAAACCCCTGCCGGCTCGGTGAGCGCTGCACGGTCTTCATGGAAAACTCGCTCATGGCTAACCTCCAGCGGGGCGTATCCAGGGACAACCTGCTCGCCGGTCTTTCCTATTCGATCGTCCAGAACTACATCAACAGGGTAGTGGGTAAACGGACGATAGGGGAGAGGATCTTTTTCCAGGGAGGGGTTGCCTTCAATAAATCGGTCGTTGCCGCCTTCGAAAAATATCTCGACAAACAGATCACAGTACCGCCCGATCATGACGTCACGGGAGCTATCGGCATGGCCCTGATCGCTAGAAAACATATGGAAAGTAAAGGATTGCTGGTAACCAGCAGAAACGATGAGGAGCCGGAAATTCCTTCACCCGTCACCCCTCACCCCTCATCCCTTACACATGGCGCCTCACGCCTCACTAGTTTTAA
>JBECKU010000368.1:0-1492 GCA_040235385.1 Candidatus Sulfobium sp.
CCCTCGCAGCGGCGTCCCGTGCAGAGGGCCGGTCGTCGTACGTCGACGCGGCCCGCTTCCTCTCGTGGGAGCTGGAGGCGCTCGGTCGCCTGCCCCGAACCCGGCCGAACCTCGAGCGGATGGTCGACGCCCACATCGCGATGCGGGTGGCGCGAACCGGCGCCGGGATCCGCATGGGGTCGGTGCTCGGCGAGCTGGCCCAGGCGGAGCTGCTGGCGACCGAGATCGACGACCTCGACCGGATGACGCAGGTCGCCCTCCATCGCTCGTACGTGGCGAGCACCATCGGCGACCATCACGTCGCCCTCGACGCCGCCCTCCGTGCGCAGGCCCTGGCCTCGCGCCTCGAGGCGCCGCAGTGGCGGGCCGAGGCGATCCTCGCGGAGGCGCAGGCACGGGTCGTCTCGGGACGGCCGGGTGGCGTTGCGGAGCTCCTGCTGCCCGAGCTGGACTTCTTCCGCACGGAGATGCGTCGCCAGCACGGCATGGTGGGGATGCGGGCCACGTGGGCCCTCATGCATCTCGCCGAGGCCCACACCCTGACGGGTCGCCCGGGCGACGCCGACAGGTTCTCCCGTGAGGCGCTCGCACTGGCCCGTGAGCACGACCGGCCGTTCGACCTCGCCTATGCCTGCTGGGTGCGGGGCAGCGCCTGGCTTCTCGTCGAGCAGATCGACGATGCCGTGGGCGTCTTCGCCCAGGGACTCGAGGTGGGCCGGGTCCACGAGCTCCGCTGGGCGTCGGCGTGGCTCGGGGCGTTCCTCGGGTTCGCCTGCACCCTCCAGGGCGACCTCGAACGGGCCGCCATCGTGCTGGACGCGGCGCTCGGCGAGACCGCCGGGATGGAGGCTCCCGGCATCGAGGCCCGGGTCCTCGCCCACCAGGCCAGGCTCGCCGCCGATGCAGGCCACCGGGAGACGGCGGCCGATCTCGCCGATCGGGCGATCGCGTACGCGGTGCCGGCCGAGGATGCCACGCTGGAGATCGACGCCCGCCGCTGTGCCGCCGCCGCATCGGACGATCCCGAAGCCGCGGCCGAACACCTCCGGCGTGCGGTGCAGGTCGCCCGCCGCGAAGGGCTGATCCCGTTCCTCTCCTTCTCGCTCCTCGAGCTTGCCGGCGTCCTGGGAGCCCGCTCGGAAGAGGGCCGTGACGCGGTCGACGAGGCGAACGGACTGAGGATGCGGATGGGTCTCCGGCGGGTGCGGCCGTCTCGGGGCCGCTGAGTCCCGAGACATCTCCCGCCCGGGGCCCGCGAATCCTCCGTCCTGGCGGGCGCGCCGTCGTGGCGCCCGGTAGCGTCGAGCGGCGGTCGGGTGGCGGGGAAGCGCCGCCCGGAGCGGAGGAGGAGATCCACATGGAGATGACCGCGCAACGGCGGATCGTGCTCGGCATGCAGCACGCCCTCGCCATGTTCGGGGCGACGGTGCTCGTCCCGATCCTGACCGGGCTGAGCCCGTCGGTGGCCCTCGTGGCCGCCGGGGCCGGGACG
>JBECKU010000133.1:0-5602 GCA_040235385.1 Candidatus Sulfobium sp.
GTAATAGACGTCTGCCTCTGGTTACGGTAACTGCGGCCGAGATCGTCCAGCCTCTCTTCGATATTCCGCTCCGCCGCTTGCATCGAAGACAGCCGGGCCGCGTTCTCACCGGCCATCGATTCGGCAAGCGCCCGGAACAGAGAAACGAATATGTATTCACTGACCAACGCGGAAAAAAGCTGCCTTCTGTCCATTGTGTAGACGGGAAGAATGTGAGAAGGCCATTTCTTTTGTGTAAAAGAGCCGGCCCACCCAGGATCGAGAGGGAGCACTTTTATCGCATTCGGCTTGTATGAAACATTCGACAGCGGTCTGTTATGAAATATGAACACATGTCTGATCTTCTTCCGGCGCTGCCATTCTTCGAGCTTCAGCAGAAGATCCTGTACCAGGGGAGTGATCCCTCCAGGGTATCCGGGAACGCCATAAAGCTCCCCAGCCTGCCGCCCTTTCTCTTCGAGAACGGCATATGCCCTGGAGCCGACGCAGGCGATTGCATGCTCTTTCATTTCCTCCCGCTCATCGATAAAATCCAGTGCAAAAGATACGATCTGTTCATTGAAAGAACCGCAGAGACCCTGGTCCGATCCGAATACAAGAATACCGGTTCCGCCTCCGGATACCAAAGGGCCGGGGATCAGGTCATCATGACCTTCTCTCAGTACAGTATTCAGTCCGAGTTCGACGGTACGGTAATAGTCCGAAGAAGACTCCACAGCCTTTTCATATTGACGGATATTGACCGCAGCCAGCGTCTTCATGGTCCTTACGATCGTATATAAGTCCTCCGCGCCGGCGATCTTCTTTCTCAAGGCTTCAAGTGACTGCATCTTTAGTAATTATCCTCCTGTCGCACTGCTTCCCGCGAGACAGTAACAAGGCCGTAGTGGTCATCATCCGTGAGCTTCTCCCCCATCTCTATCTTTTCGCAGATATGGGGAAGTTTTTCTCTCACCGCCGAACGGATTTTGCTCTCGGCTTCAGAGAGATCGTCGAAAGGAAGAGAATCGAGAACACCTTCCGTAACCGATAGCAGAATCGCGATCTGTTCCGAGACAGGTATGGGTTCATATTGCGGCTGCTTGAGGACCTCACGGACCCTCCTCCCCCGGTCGAGGACTTTTCGCGTCTTTTCATCGAGCCTCGTACTGAAACGGGCGAACTTCTCAAGCTCTTCGAATTGCGAGTAAGAGAGCCTCAGGTCTCCGGCCACCGCACGGTAGGACGAAAACTGGGTCTTGCCCCCCACACGGGAGACGGACCTCCCGACATCCACTGCCGGGAGGAGTCCCTTCTGGAAGAGTTCCGGTGAAAGGTAGATCTGGCCGTCCGTTATGGATATCAGGTTTGTTGGAATATAGGCGGAAAGGTTTTGTGCTTCCGTCTCGATAATCGGCAGTGCCGTAAGAGATCCACCGCCGAGTTCCTCGCGGAGATGTGTCGCACGCTCCAGAAGGCGCGAATGGATATAAAATATATCTCCAGGGTAAGCTTCTCTTCCCGGAGGGCGCCGGAGAAGCAGGGAAATCTCCCTGTACGCGCGCGCATGCTGTGTAAGATCGTCGTAGACGATGAGAACGTCGCGTCCCTGCTCCATAAAATATTCGGCCATGGTCGTTGCAGCATAAGGAGCGATGAACTTGATCCCTGCCGGGTCTTCTCCTGAAGCTACTAGGACGATAGTGTGGTCCATGGCCCTTCGCTCGCGCAGGTTGTCGATGACCTTCGCAACGGAGGAACTCCTCTGGCCGATGGCGCAATACACGCAGACAACGTTCTTATCTCTCTGGTTTATAATGGTATCAAGGGCTATGGCCGTCTTACCCGTCTGCCGGTCGCCAAGGATCAACTCACGCTGTCCCCTTCCTATGGGGATCAGGGCGTCGATGGATTTAATACCTGTCTGCAGGGGGACCGTGACGGGCAGACGGTCCATGATCTGAGGGGCCTCCCTCTCGGCCGCACGGAGATGGGATGTGCGCACGGGACCGTAATCGTCCATCGGCATCCCGAGCGGGTCTACTACCCGCCCCAGAAGCGCCTCTCCCACCGGGACGTCCATTACCCTTCCGGTGCGGCGGGCCTCGCTCCCCGCGCTGACCTCGCTGCTTTCGCCCAGCATAACTATCCCTGCCTCTTCGGGGTCAAGGTTAAAGGCCATTCCCATGACATTTCCAGGGAAACGGACGAGTTCTTCAGACTGGAGGCCGGTAAGCCCCCTGATACGGGCAACGCCCCGGCCGATATATGTGACCGTTCCTACTTCATGGACCGCTAATGCAATACTGCGTTTTCCGCCTGCCTCCTCAAAAATGGAAAAAAGATCATCCAGGGCGGACGTGAGTTCATCCGGAGCAGGACCCATACGTTGCCCTCTCTTTCCTCCGTTTCGGCATTCACATCAGCTTACCTTGATCTCTTTGGAATTCTCCCAGAGACCGTGGATATTGCAGAAACTAAGGGCATGGATCGTCCCTGGCTTATTGATCATCACATTCACTGATGCGGAATGATCCGTATAAGCCGGCCCCTTGTCAGGGCCCTGGGTCGACTCGCCGTGTGCGGTGAACTCACAGTTGGCCAACTGATAGGCAGCTTTTTCACCGTCCGGATGGAAGAAGACCTGCATCCAGCGGATATGATGCTCGGTTGTGTTAGGATGGGAAACTTCCTTGCCCACGGTTACAGTTATCCCAAACTTCTCTCCGCTCTTGACTGAATCGGGGCATTCTATCACCGGAACGTGTTTTTCTGTCTTCCAATCACTGGTCTGAAATAATTCTCCTAATTTCTTCATCTTTCAATCTCCTCATTACATAATCCGTAATTCAGGCTGAGTATTCTCCAAAACATTTAAAAAAATAATATTCAATGCTGCAATGAATGACCTTACCAGCTACTCTTTACGTCAGTCGACTCTGAGAACACAGTTCCGCGTACCGAAGGAATTCGTAACGACCTCAGGGCACGAAACGTCCGGGGTCCAGTTGCCGTCGACCAGAAACTGGTATTCATACCTGCCGGGCGCCAACTTCATTTTCTTCTTCCATATACCCTTTTTGTCCTTTTTCATCGGGATTGACTGGGTATTCCACTGGTTGAACTCACCGACGAGATAGACCTGATTAGCTTCCGGTCCCTCAAAGACGAATTGCACTTCTTTCTCTCCGCCCGTCTCTACAATTTTGCCTTTGGTCTTCTTTTCTCCCTTCACTTCAGCCTTGGCAGCCTTCTGTCTCACTCTCTCCACATTCTTTTTTGTAGCCATGTAAACGTTCCCCTTTCTTTCATTGTCATTTTCTCAAAGGACATCAGCGGAATATTTTCATTCACAGGTCTCCATGCAGCCTTTTCCATGCCGCCCCGGAATTTTATCACCCTGCGGAATGCATCTCCAACAGGGCGATAATAATGAAATTCTTTCTCACTATTAGTTCCAGTTTACTATAAATAAAAGCGGTGTCAAGCATCGGGAAATTAATGCGGAATATTCATATCCGGGCAATGAAAATAGACCCTGGACTGCAAAGGGCAACTCACTCAGGCACGATCCTGTATATCTTGTCGTCTCCCGGCCGCGGACTTCCCCTGCCGTCCCTGTTGCTGGTGAGGAAATAGAGCGCGCCGTCGGGACCTTCGACCACGTCCCTCAACCTCCCGTATTTTCCGGTGTCTGGGTCTTTTGCAAACCATCTTTCTATATATTGGACCTTTTCGCCCTTGGGATCCGGTCTTATCCTGATCAGCGCTTCGCTCCTTAGCGTCGCGACAAAAAGGTCTCCCCTGAAGTCCTTCAACATTCCGCCGCCGTAAAAAGTAATGCCCGACGGAGGCGTCGCTTCCTTCCAGACAATTAGGGGATCGACGTAATTCTTACTCCCCGAAGCTCCTATCACTTTCGGCCATCCATAATTTCCGCCCTTGACGATTATGTTGATTTCATCGTTGGCAAAGCGTGCGAACTCGCCTGACGGTCCATGCTCGGACTCGAACATTCTGCCGGTTTCCGGCTGCCAGGCGATTCCCTGAGGGTTTCTGTGTCCGTAGGAATAGACCGGCGACCCTTTGAAGGGATTGTCATCGGGGATCTTCCCTCCCGGGGTCACCCTTAGTATCTTGCCTCCGAGGGAATCGAGATCCTGGGCGAGTTCCGCCTCGAATGTCTCTCCTGTGGTGATATACAGCATCCCGTCGGGTCCGAAACCGATCCGCCCCCCATCGTGAAGCCTGCCTCCGGGAATACCATCCAGTATCGTCCTGTCAAAAGTCCCTTTTTTCCCCGCATCTTTAAGCCTGATCACCCTGTTAAAAAGATCCCCGCCCTTCTCATAGGTATGCATTGCATAAATATAGGGTTTTCCCGGGAAATCGGGATGAAGCGCCAGGCCCATCAGACCTGCTTCACCGACTGCTGCGACCTCAATGACTGCATAGGGCTCCTCCCGGAGTTTGCCTCCCTTGATCAGCCTGATACTTCCGGGCCGCTCGCTGACCAGCGCCCTGTCCCCGTCGAGAAAGACCAGCGACCAGGGAATCACCAGGTCCTTCACCCATGGTTCCACCCGGATCCCCTTCACATCGGGAATGAAAACATCGCTGACTTTTTGGGGCCTTCCCCCGACTGTTTGCTCGCAGGCGCCCATCACGGTCATCATGTTAATAAAGAGAAATGCCAGAAATAGCCTTTTCATCATCTTTCCTTATCGTAATGCCATAAAAAGGTTTTCGACGACCGGACGCCTGTCAATACCCGAACCATACTTTTTATAACTTAAAAAAACTAATAGACCTGAATGACGCAGTTCTGGGTACCGTAGGTGTTCATCACCCGCTCGGAGCATGCGGGGTCCTGCACCCAGGTCCCGTCGACGATAAAATTATATTCATGCTGGCCTGGGGGCAAGACAACTGTGATGCTCCACTCGCCTTTTTTGTTTCTCTTCATAGGCAGCGTCCGCATGTCCCAGTCATTAAACTCACCGGCGAGGAACACCTCTCCAGCATCCGGGTTTTTATAGACGAATTTCACATCGCGTTCGTTTCCTTTTACTTCAACCCGTTTCACAGTTTTCTTTACTCCTGATGCCGTCTTCTCCCGGGACACCCCCTTTTTCGCAGGCTCTTTCTTCTTTGCACCTTCTGTTTTTTTCCTTTGTACCATATCACTCACCCCTTCTCTCTTTCCATTATTGTGCTCCCTTCACATCCTTGCCGGCATTACTATTTCCCTCAAGAAAAACATCTAGAGGAGGCGACTTTCCCTCCTTGTCTTTGCCGATGTAGAGAGTAACATGAGGGAACGGGATTTCGATATTCTTTTCGTCGAATTTCTTTTTCATCCTGCGGTTGAACTCCCTGCCTACGCGCCACTGTTTTATGGGCATCGTCTTGGTACGGGCCTTGATAACGACGGCGGAATCCCCGAATTTATCGAGACCCAGAACTTCCAGAGGTTCCAGAATGTCGTCACGGTATTCCGGATCGTTTCTGAGTTCCTCGTCGATCTCCCTGACTACCTCTATCACTTCATCGATATCCTCCCTGTAAGCGACCCCGATTTCGAATAAATAAAAAGAATACTCCTTCGTCATATTAGTCACTA
>JBECKU010000216.1:0-9821 GCA_040235385.1 Candidatus Sulfobium sp.
AAACGATACATTTGTACTCCCCATGACCCCCACCTTTTACCGCCTGGAAATAATCGCCCTGACTGCCCGTGATGTTACCAAGACCCGGCCCCCCCCTTTGGATATTGACTACCACGGAAGGCAATTCCGCGCCTGCGAGAAAGGAGAGAGCCTCCTGCATGAGACTGATGCCGGGACTGCTCGAGGAGGTCATTGATCTTGCCCCTGCGGCTGACGCCCCGTATACCATATTGATGGCAGCAAGCTCGCTCTCAGCCTGGATAAAGATACCGCTCACTTCCGGCATTCTTCTGGACATGTATTCGGGAATTTCATTCTGGGGGGTTATGGGATAGCCCGCATAGAAACGGCAACCGGCCTGGACAGCGGCTTCGGCCAGCGCTTCGTTTCCTTTCATAAACCGTAATTTCTCTTTCATAACCTTAATTATACCCTCTTTCCGACATATCTCTTTACAAGAGCGGAAAGATAAATATCGTTATTCCGGATTAATTATATCATAGAAGCCCCGGAGCGCAGCGAGAATGAGCAAAAGTACTGTGCGCCGCCTTACTCTGACCTCAGTTTGTTGATAATATGAGTTTGGTCGGGCATTTCAGTGACTGAAAAGACCAGGGAAAATCTGGCTGCTGAGATCGGGGATTCCCTGAAGATGGATTTCCGCGTCAACAGCGTGAACTTTGTTTCTACCTCAGGAAAACCGGAAGACTGGTACAGCGCAAGAGAGATCTTCTTTAGTACTCAAAATCAGGATATTTAGTACGACCGACGCAACGACTGCAAGACATCTTTTCGAATTTTTTACGAAATTTGTCAATGCGTAAAAAGTTCGCGTCTTCTCAAGAAGGAACTCTTACGGATTTCCTGTGCTAAAATGAAAAACAGCATGGAGAGATCGCTCATTAAAGATGTTTTGGAAAGCGGCGAGGCCGGCAGGACCTTTACTGTATGCGGCTGGGTAAGGACAAAGCGGGAATCGAAAGGGTTCGCCTTCGTCGTGCTTAATGACGGTTCTTCCCAGAATAACCTACAGCTAGTGGTTCAGAGCGGTTCTCCCGCTTTCGAGGAAATACCTCTATGCAATACGGGCGCAGCGATCAGGGCTGCAGGGGTTCTCAGGGAGTCTCCCGGAAAAGGCCAGAAGTATGAATTGGAGACTTCGGAAATAGAAGTCTTCGGAGAGTCCGATCCCGACATCTACCCCCTTCAGAAAAAAGGGCACACCCTTGAATTTCTTCGGGAGATCGGACATCTGCGGCCCAGGACCAATACCCTCGGTGCGGTATTCAGGATGCGTAATATCCTGGCCTCTGCTGTCCACGAGTTCTTCCAGAAACGCGGTTTTGTCTGGGTCCATACCCCGATCATCACTTCAAGCGATTGTGAAGGCGCGGGCGAGTTGTTTTCCGTTACCTCTCTCGATCTCAATGACCTTCCGGCAATCGATGGGAAAGTGGATTTCTCTCAGGATTTTTTCGGCAGGCGCGCGTATCTAACCGTAAGCGGTCAGCTCGAGGCTGAATTCATGGCGATGTCCCTGGGGAAGGTCTATACCTTCGGTCCTACTTTCAGGGCCGAGAACTCGAACACTTCCCGCCACCTCTCGGAGTTCTGGATGATAGAGCCGGAGATTGCCTTCGCCGATCTTAAGGATGACATGCGACTGGCGGAAGTTTTTTTCCGGGATCTTTGCCGTGAGGCATTGAATAAGGGAGACAGCGAACTGGCCTTTCTTGAAAAGCAGTACGGGCGGATCTCCCGCGAAGAACTGGACCGGCTGTCCGGCACCCCGTTCTTCCATATTTCTTACACCGATGCGGTAAAAGAGCTGTCTAAGTCGGGCGAACACTTTGAATTCCCCGTTGAATGGGGCGTCGACCTGCAATCCGAGCACGAGCGGTACCTGACAGACAAGATCTTTAACGGTCCTGTTATCGTGACTGATTATCCGAAAGATATAAAAGCTTTTTACATGCGTATGAACGATGACGGTAAAACGGTTGCGGCGATGGACGTGCTCATCCCGAAGGTCGGTGAGATTATCGGCGGCAGTCAGAGGGAAGAGCGGCTCAGAGTGCTTGAAGGAAGAATTAAACAGACCGGCATGCCTGCCGAGAGTCTGCAGTGGTATCTCGATCTCCGCAGGTTCGGTTCGGCGCCGCACGCAGGCTTCGGACTCGGTTTTGAACGGCTTGTGCAATACATAACCGGCATGGCCAATATCCGGGATGTAATACCATGCCCTCGGGCCCCCCAGTCTATCGGGTTCTGAGAGCAGCATCATTCTAATAACACTTTTTGACAACGGATTAACACGGATGCAACTGATTTTTAAGGACATTAAAGCTTTCAGGAATCGTTCGAAGGGTCAGGATTTCCGTTCTGAAAAGTAATTATTATCGGTGTTTATCTGTGTCCATCCGTGGTTGACTTCCTGGGCCGGATTCCGTGATATAATTCGCCTATGAGTATCCCTAAGCGCAAACTCGGAAAGACCGGCGTCGACGTCACTATTCTCGGCCTCGGGGGCGAAGGTGTTCTCAGGACCTATGGCAGAGAAAAAGAGGCCTATGCCCTGATCAATGCGGCGGTCGATATTGGGATCAATTATTTCGAGTCTGCCAGAGCGTATTCCGGCAGTGAAGCATATTACGGTCTCGCCCTTAGAGAGAGGCGAAAGGAAATATTCCTCAACAGTAAATCTCACGCCCGCGACAAAAAAAGCGCCCTCAAACATCTGAGAGAAACCCTTTCGAACATGAATACCGATTATCTTGACCTATGGCAGATTCATGACGTCAGGACGAAGGAAGAGATCGAGGCGATCTTCGGACCGAACGGGGCCATTGAGGCATTCAAAGAAGCGAAGGAAAAAGGTCTGACGAGGTTTATCGGGGTAACCGGACATCACGATCCGGACGTAATAATGAAATGTCTTCAGCGGTTCGATTTCGATACCGTCCTTATACCGGTAAACCCTGCGGAACCCTCTTACCTGAGCTTTGTCAACAGTGTAATTCCCGCTGCAGAAGAGAAAAATCTAGGCATCATAGCGATGAAGGTTTATTTCCGGGGTTTTGCCTCACGCATAGCCAACAGCACCGGCATAGGGCCTTTTTTCAGATTTGCAGCCTCTCATCCTGTTGCGACATGCGTCATAGGCTGCGACACGGTCGGACAATTAAAAGAAAACGTTAACTTCGCTGCAGCTTTTCACCCCATGAATGAGAAGGAAAAAGGAGACCTTGTCCGATCGATCGCTCCCTTTGCCCGCAGACTGATGTACTACAAGCCCTGAGATCCGCCGTTATACGGCTTCTACTGACTTCAGGTTCGAAAACCTCTTCTTCAGTTCGGCTTCTATGCCGCTCTTCAGGGTCATAGTGGACATCGGACAATGTCCGCAAGCGCCCACGAGTTTTACTTTGAGCACATTGTCGTCCGTGATTTCCACGAGCTGAACATCCCCGCCGTCTCTTTTCAAAAAAGGCCTTATCTTATCCAGCGCCGACTCAACTTCTTGCCTGTCAAGCATTTCATGCCTCCCTCGGTTAAATTATCCGTCTGTTCATATTTTAAATCGGTCAGGAGGCGGATGCATATGATTTGCCTCATAGTCGGGGTAGCGTCCAAATAAAAACCAGTCACTCAGGTACGGTAACTGTCAGTCTCCTCTTCCTCCAGTTCCTTCGCCTCAGGTGAGGTCTTTTCCCCGACCTCGGACAAGGCCTTCTTCACCTCTTCCTCCGTGCTTCTCAGCCGAGTAGCGCAGAATTTGATGAGATAGGAGGCCCTCTTTACTTTCTCGGCAAGGACATCCACATCGACCTCCTCCGATTCGATATCACTTATGATCTTCTCCAGCTCACTCAAAGCCTGGGAGTAGGTCACCTGCCTGTTTTTTGCCATCTTTCTCTACCTCCTTCTTTTCATGCACAATGCTCGTCACCGCTCCCCTGCGGAGCCTGGTCTCGATAACCGCCCATTTTTTCAGCGACGACGCATCTTTCAGCACCTTCCCCTTATACCGGGTTATGCTGTATCCCCGTCGGAGGACGTTTGTTGGATCGAGATGTCTCACCGCCTGCTCCATAGCCCTTAAACGTTCGCTTTCTTTCCTTATCATCTGCTTCGCTGAAATTCCCAGGTCCTTTTCGAGCATCAGGAGCTTGTGACGCTGGACATCGAGCGTTCGCGCGGGGACAAAGGTGAGTCGCCGGCCCAGATCGTCCAGCCGGTATCCGGCGTCCGTCATCAAACGCTGCGTATAGGCCAGAACCCTGTCCCGGATTTCCTCGACATTCTCCTCGAAGCTCCGAAGTCCGGATATGAGGAACTCGGCGACCGCCGTCGGGGTCTTGAGCCTTGTATGAGCTACGATATCCATGACCGAATCGTCCTTCTCATGACCGATGCCGGTAATGACCGGCAAAGGAAATTTTGCAGCAAATGAAGCGAGCGGGTAACAATCGAAGCAGCTAAGATCAATTGCTGATCCCCCTCCCCTGATAATCGCCACAACATCGAAAGAACTCCTGCTGCCGTGTATCTGCTTCAGGGCCGAGATAATAGACGATTCCGCCTCCTGACCCTGCATCACGGCAGGGAAAAGCACATGTATGAATTTGTATCCGTACGGGTTATGATCGAGCTGGTTGAAAAAGTCTCCATAGCCTGCCGCCGTCGGTGAGGAGATAACGGCGACCCTCTGGGGGACCAGCGGGAGCGGAAGTGCCTTGTTAAGTCCGATAATGCCTTCCTCAGTGAGACGCTCGATGACCTCCTTTTTTCTCAGGGCCATCTCTCCCAACGTATACGCGGGATCGACGTCCCTTACGGTAAAGCTTAGACCATAGAGCTCATGGAAATTAACCGATACAAGGAAGAGGACTTTCATCCCCGCTCTCAGGGATTCCCCGGTCGCCTTTTCGAACGTGCGGCTGAGATTCCGGTAATCGTATGACCATATGGTCGCCCTGCTCTGGGCTATGCTCCTGTCGCCGTCTTTCTCAATGAGTTCGAGATAACAGTGTCCCTTCTGGTTGCATTTGAGTTCCGCAATTTCCGCCGCCACCCATATCGCGGAGGGAAATGATTGTGAGATAAGAGATTTTATGAGTGCATTCAGTTCGAAAAGGCTGTAAACAGTCCGCTCCATGAATATATTAATTATACTATACCGGTTTGAAAATATTTCTGCGGGCGGCAGACGGGATGCGGTCCGCAGAACATATTCACTGAAGGTCGCGATGTGAAATAAACTTTTGATGGTATAATAAGCGACGTAAAGGAAGATATTCTTGAAAGTGTTTAGAATCTTTCCCGGATAACTAATGTGGGGTTGAGCGATAAGAATTCGGACAATCTTTTTCCAATCGTAGCCATAGGCGCTTCAGCCGGAGGTCTGTATTCGCTCGAATGTTTCATCGCAGCCCTGCCTGAGGAATTCTCCTTCGCCCTTGTCTTCATGCAACACCTCTCACCCAAGCACAAAAGCCTTCTGCCCGGGCTGCTCCGTGCCCGAAACTCAGGCCTTGAGATCCAAGAAATCTCGGAGGGACTGGAGGTCGTTCCTGGGAGACTCTATCTCTGTCCTCCGGGGAAGAACATACGAATTCAAAAAGGGATATTCCGAGTGGCATCTCCGCCTTTGAAACGTGTCAGCCTCCCCGTCGACGAGTTGTTCTTCTCCCTTTCCGAGGAGGCCGGAAACCGGGCAATAGCGGTCATCTTTTCCGGCGCAGGCACCGACGGAGCCAGGGGAATACAGGCGGTTAGGAACATGGGCGGAACGGTTTTTGTTCAGGATCCGGAGACTGCGGAATTTGATGGAATGCCGCTTGCCGCTATCGGCACAGGCCGGGTAGACGGCGTTTATTCCCCCGAAGACATCGCCCGGGAAGTGCTGAAGCTTTGCGGCACCGATGCGGTCACGGCAGCCCGGGACAGCATTGATCCCGCCGATTTCGAGGTTTTTTACCGGCTGATTCAAGAAAAGACCGGCTACCGTTTCAATCACTATAAACGAAATGTTCTCACCCGGAGGATTAAAAGGCGGATGTATTTGCGCGGAGCTGAGTCGGGCAAGGCATATCTTCAGATGATTGCCGAAAACGATTCTGAAGCGGCCGCGCTTGCTTCGGATCTGATGATCGGGGTCACATCATTCTTCCGTGACAGGCTGGCATGGAAAGCGCTCAGGATCGGGGTCCTAAGGAAACTCGCCGCGGAAAATGAGGACACGCCACTGCGTGTCTGGACCCCAGCCTGCGCAACCGGGGAAGAGGCCTATTCGATCACGATGATGCTCCATAACGAATTCGCACATACAGGGAAGAAGAGAGAAATACAGGTCTTTGCGACGGATATTAACGACCAGGCCCTTAATAAAGCCCGCGAAGGAGTTTATCCGGGCAGCATCGCCGCTGATGTCCCTCCCGATTTCATGAGGAAATATTTCACGTGCTCCGAGGACGGTCTGTCCGTCGTTATCGGCAAAGAGATTCGTGAGCAGGTCGTATTCGCCCGACAGGACCTCCTCACCGACCCTCCTTTTTCCCGCCTGGATCTGATCATCTGCCGGAACTTCCTGATCTATCTCGAGCCTGACGCCCAGGAGAAGTGCATGACTCTATTTCATTACGCATTGAAGGATGGAGGATATCTCTTCCTTGGAAATGCCGAGTCGGTGGGAAAAAATAAACTGCTCTTCAAGTCGGTCAGCCATAAGAAATGCAGGCTTTACCAGAAGCTGGAGATGGGAACGGCTGAAAGGCCCCCGCTCGCTGTTCCCTTTGCATCTGAACGCAACGAACCTTCTCCTTCTTCGCATCCGTCGGCAGGAAAGGACCTTCAGACAATCCAGGAGTTCGTTCAGGGGACCCTGCTCGAAGAATACGCACCCGCTTCCGTCGCCATCGACCAGGACTATAATATTCTCTATTTTAACGGGCCCACAAACCGGTACCTGCGCCAGCCGAGAGGCGCCCCCACCCGGAATCTCCTCGAACTCCTGCCTGAGCGCCTGCATAACAGGTTCAGGGGTGGGTTTTACAGGGTATCACAGGAGGGAAAGAAGGTTTCCATCCGGACGAGCATCGTTGGGGATGATAAGAAAAAAATGCAGGTCTCACTTCGTATCTCTAAGCTGAGGGACAATCTCTTCCTTATTGTCTTCCGCGAAAAAGGCGGTCCCGTTGAACATCCAGAGACTCTCTCGGCTGACATCTGTGAAATGGAGGATTCTGCGGTTCGCCAGCTTGAGAGCGAGCTTTCCGCTACACGCGCAGAGCTTCAGTCCAATATAGAACAGCTCAAGAGTCTCAATGAAGAACTTCAGTCATCGAACGAGGAACTCCACGCTGCCAATGAAGAACTCGAAACCTCCCGGGAAGAACTTCAATCACTAAACGAAGAACTGATCACTGTAAATTCTCAACTCCAGTCCAAGATCGAGGAACAGGAAGAGACGAACAATGACCTGAACAATTTCCTCTCGAGTACAAATATTCCCACAGTCTTTCTCGACCATCATTTCAGGGTCAGGCGCTTTACTCCGGCCATGTCAAAGCTCGTTAAACTCATTCCCGCCGATGTTGGACGGCCGATCATCGATCTATCCCAGGAGAATCTCGGTCCTGATCTTATCATAGATGCTCAGGCAGTCCTCGACCACCTGTCACCAATCAAGAAGGAGATCGAGCTTGACGGTGCGTGGTATGTGCGTGCCGCTCTACCCTACAGGACTGCTGACAACCGAATTGAGGGAGTGATCATCACTTATAGCGAGGTCACCGATCTGAAACATGCGGAAGAGCGCACAAGTCATCTTGCATCCTTCCCACAAGTTAATCCTAATCCAGTCATGGAGTTGGATTCTTCGGGCAATATTACTTTTTTTAATCCTGGAACGCAGAGAATTCTTGAAGACCTCGTACTGGACAATAAAGACGTTGTTGCCTTCCTGCCCCCGGACCTGCCGGACATTTTACGAAAATGGGACAGGAAGACTGAGTCTACTGTATATCGTGAAATAATTGTTGCGGACAGGGCCTTTGGATCGACCGTGCACCTGGTGCCTCAGTTCGATGTCGTACGTATCTATGCGCATGATATCACCGAGCAAAAAAGGATCGAAAAAGCCCTTCGCGAAAACGAAGGACGCCTGAAAAGGTCACAGGAAATCGCCCACCTCGGCAGTTGGGAACTCGACCTCGTCAATAACGTGCTCACATGGTCTGACGAAGTTTATCGAATATTCGGCATGGAACCCAAGGAATTCGAAGCGACATACGAAGCATTCCTGGAGAGGGTCCATCCCGACGATCGTGCTGCTGTGGATGCCGCCTATTCTGGCTCGTTGAAGGACGGAAGAGACGCCTACGAGATCGAGCACCGGGTAGTTCGTAAGGACACCGGTGAAACACGTTATGTCCATGAAAAATGTGAGCATTTCAGGGATGAAACCGGCACTATCATCAGGTCCGTAGGTATGGTGCACGATATAACGGAACGCCGACGGATTGAAAAAGCCTTGCGCGGCAGTGAAAAGCAATTTAGAACACTTGCCGACTCGATTCCGCAATTATGCTGGACTGCAAATTCAGACGGCTATATTACTTGGTATAACCGGCGCTGGTATGACTACACCGGCACAACCCCGGAGCAGATGGAAGGCTGGGGTTGGCAATCGGTCCACGATCCAGAAGTCCTGCCCAAAGTTCTGGATCGGTGGAAGTCGTCGATCTCGACCGGCGAGCCTTTTGAGATGGAATTTCCTCTTCGCGGCGCCAACGGAATCTTTAGGCCTTTCCTCACCCGGGTGCTGCCGTTAAAAGATGCAGCCGGCCGGGTCATAAGGTGGTTCGGCACCAATACCGACATCGCCGAGCGCAAACAAGCCGAGGAAGCGCTGCGCCGGAGCGAACTGCGCTACCGCTCGTTTGTCGAAGTGACCAGCCAGTTCGGCTGGGTGACGGACCCCACCGGGCTGGTGGTGGAAGACATTCCTTCGCTGCGGGAGTTCACCGGCCAGACATATGAGCAGGCCAGAGGAGCGGGCTGGGCTGATGCCCTGCATCCCGATGATGTGGCGCGCACGTTGGAAGTGTGGAATAAGGCCGTCTCGACCCGAACGCCCTACGAGACGGAGTACAGGATGCGCCGGCATGACGGCGAGTACCGGTTGCTGCTGGCCAGGGGCGTGCCGATTTTCGACGATCAGGAAAACGTCACAGAATGGGTAGGAACGTGCATCGACATCACCGAGCGCAAAAAGGCTGAGGAATCACTTAAACTGAGTCTCAGTCGTTTCGAATTGTTGACGGTGACGGCGGGTGAGCTGTTGCAGTCAACCGATCCCCAAACTGTGATTGAATCGATCTGCCGTAAAGTTATGGAATATCTTGATTGCCACGCCTTTTTCAACTTCCTCGTAGACGAACAGTCCGGAAAGCTGCATCTGAACGCCAGCGCGGGCATTCCTGAAAAAGAGGCAAAACAGCTTGAATGGCTGGATTTCGGCGTGGCGGTCTGCGGCTGCGTGGCCAGAGACGGGAAGCGCATCGTGGCCCAGCATATCCCTGCCACACCGGATGAACGCACCGAACTGGTAAAATCTTACGGAATCACGGCGTATTGCTGCCATCCTTTATTAGGACCGGGCGGAAAAGTCATAGGGACTCTCTCCTTCGGCACATGCAGCCGCGAGACCTTCAGCGATGAGGACCTCTCCCTTATGAAGGCCGTAACCGACCAGGTGGCTGCGGCGATGATCAGGATGAGGCATGAGAAAGAAGTCCTCAGGTTAAGCGACGATATGG
>JBECKU010000240.1:0-8532 GCA_040235385.1 Candidatus Sulfobium sp.
CGTCCACCCTGTTCAGAAACTCAGGCCGGAAGAAGGACTTCAGGTCATCCAAAACCTTTTCCCTGAACGACTCGGCATCAGGGGATTCCACCCAGTAGGCAAATGGCGTCTTTTCCCTTTCTGCCAGCATTTCCTGGATGTGGACACTTCCTATGTTGGAGGTCATGATCACGACTGTGTTCCTGAAATCCACCGTCTTGCCGTGACTGTCCGTAAGCCTTCCGTCATCTAGCATCTGTAAGAGCAGGTTAAAGACCTCGGGATGGGCCTTCTCGACCTCGTCGAAAAGCACCACCGAATACGGACGCCTTCTGACCGCCTCGGTCAACTGACCGCCTTCTTCGTATCCGACATAGCCGGGAGGGGCACCTATCAACCGAGAGACCGTATGCCGCTCCTGATACTCGGACATGTCGATCCGGATCATCGCGTTTTCATCGTCGAAGAGGAATTCCGCGAGGGCACGGGCAAGCTCGGTCTTTCCGACACCCGTTGGACCCAGGAATATGAACGAACCGATCGGCCTGTCCGGGTCCTGGATTCCAGCGCGTGCCCTCCGGACCGCATTGGACACCGCATTGATCGCCTCGTCCTGTCCGACCACTCTGAGCCTCAGGCGCTCATCCATATGGAGCAGCTTCTGGACTTCTCCTTCGAGCATCTTCGATACGGGGATGCCGGTCCATTTCGAGACGACTTCCGCGACATCCTCGTCATCGACCTCTTCCTTGAGCATCTTTCTTTGCGACTGGGCCTCCTGGAGCTTTGCATTCTCGGCCTCAAGGGCTTTCTGGAGTTCGAGCAACCTGCCATACCGGAGCTCGGCCGCCCTGTTGAGATCTCCTTCTCTCTCCGCTTTTTCAGACTCTATCTTTGTCTGTTCGAGCTGTCCCTTATATTCGCGGATTTTGGCGATGATCTCTTTTTCCCTCATCCACTGGGCCCTGAGTTCGTCCCGTCTCACCTGAAGCTCGGCTATCTCCCTGCCGATCTTTTCGAGCTTGCCTGCCGATTCCTTCGAATTCTCTTTTTTCACCGCCTGCTTCTCGATCTCGAGTTGCCTCAATTTCCTTTCAAGCTCATCGAGCTCGACCGGCATGCTGTCGATCTCCATCCTGAGCTTGGATGCCGCTTCGTCTATCAGGTCTATAGCCTTATCCGGCAAAAACCTGTCGGTGATATACCTGTGGGAGAGGACCGCCGCGGATATGAGGGCAGAATCCTTGATCTTCACTCCGTGGTGCACTTCATATTTTTCCTTCAGCCCGCGGAGGATCGATATGGTGTCTTCCACGCTCGGCTCCTTGATCATCACTGGCTGAAATCTTCTCTCGAGTGCGGGGTCCTTCTCAATATATTTTCTGTACTCCCCAAGGGTTGTGGCGCCCACACACCTGAGGTCGCCCCTGGCCAGTGCCGGCTTGAGCATATTCGAGGCGTCGATGGCGCCCTCTGCCGCCCCTGCGCCGACGAGCGTATGAAGTTCGTCGATGAAAAGGATGACTTTTCCTTCCGCTTCCTCGATCTCCTTCAATACAGCCTTCAGCCTGTCTTCGAACTCGCCCCTGAATTTGGAACCCGCGATCAGCGCTCCCATATCGAGTGCGACGACCTTCTTTTCCTTCAGGGTCTCCGGCACATCTCCTGCGACAATTCTCTGGGCAAGCCCCTCCGCTATCGCGGTCTTGCCCACGCCGGGATCACCGATGAGAACGGGGTTGTTCTTTGTTCTTCTCGAGAGGACCTGGATGATCCTCCTGATTTCATCATCCCTTCCGATCACGGGGTCGAGCTTGCCCTTCGAGGCAAGCTCGGTCAGGTCCTTGCTGAATTTTTTCAGGGCCTGATACTTTTCCTCAGGGTTCGGGTCCGTGACCCTCTGTGAGCCCCTGATCTCCCTCATCGCCTCAAGTACCCTGTCGGACTCGGCGCCATATTTTTTGAGCAGGTCCGAAGATTTGTTTTTACCGGCGATGATCGCAAGCAGCAGATGCTCGACACTCACGTATTCGTCCTTGAGACGCTCGGCTTCCGTCGATGCCCTCTCAAAGACTTCCTTCAGAGCGGGAGACACGTAGATCTGGCCGACCGGCGTCGCACCCACTACTTTCGGCATCTTCCCCAGAAGATCATCCACATCTTTTTTCAACAAATTCGTATTGACGCCGAGCCTTTTGAGTATCTGCGAGGCAACACCCTCTTCGTCTTCGAGCAAGACCCTCAAAAGATGCTCGACATCGATCTGTTGATGCCCTATTTTTTCCGCCAGCCGCTGCGCATTCTGCACGGCCTCCTGGCTCTTTATCGTAAATTTATCCATAATAACCTCCTTGTTTCCTCACTCTTCCTGAAATGCCTTCTTCAGCCTTTCCCTGAAATCGGTCTTTACTTCTTCTTCCAGCAGTCCCATCATCTCTTCCATCTCCCTCTGCATGACTTCCATCTTGTGGCGCATCCTCAGGATGATATCCACCCCGGCTTTATTCACACCCATCTCCCTGGTGAGTTGCAGGATAAAGTTCAGTCTCTCCAGATCGCTCTCGGAATAAAGCCTCTGTTTCCGTGTCCTTTGGGGACTGATAAGACCCTCTTTTTCATACAGCCTCAGCGTCTGGGGATGCACGTCCAGTATCTCGGCTACGACGCTTATGAGGTATAACGGCTGTGTCTTGTCCTTCTTGTTCATCAGCGTTTCACCATGTCCTTTCTCGGCGATTCGCCATAAAGATTATCTATTGCCTTGACAGAGGATTTCGCATCTTCCGGAATATTTTTCGGAACCACGATCCTTATCGTCACGATCTGATCTCCCCGCCGTGAGGATTTGGTAGAGGGAAAACCCTTCCCGGCAAGCTTGAATTTCCGGCCCCCCTGAGTACCCGAGGGCAACGTCATGGCCGCCACTCCGTCGATCGTCGGGACCTCTATCTTCGCGCCGAGGGCGCTTTCTCCAAATGTCACCGGCACGTCGATGAGTACATCGTCTCCCTTTCGTGTAAACAGAGGATGTGGCCTTACCTTGATTTCTATCTGAAGGTCCCCGCTCGGCCCTCTTCCCTGGCCCGGTCCTCCCATGCCCCTCAACCTGACCTTCGATCCGGTATCGGCCCCTGCGGGTATCTTAACTTTCAGCGATTCCGTATGCATAACCTTTCCCCTTCCAGCACAGGTTTTACAGAACTTCGTGATCTTTTTCCCTGTCCCGCCGCATGCCGGGCATGCCTGCTGCATCTTGAAAAATCCCTTGGAAGCGGAGATTCTTCCCGTTCCCCTGCATTTGTCGCATTGCTGCCAGGTTTCGGCCCCGGTCCCCTTGCAGTCCTTGCAGGTGACCTCCCTGTTGAAGCTAATCGGCTTTGTCACGCCGGAATATGCTTCTTCGAGGGAAAGTTCGAGCCCCATGACTAGGTCGGGACCTCTCATGTCAGCCGTCTCGTAGGCTGCACCCATCCCGGCGCCCGCGCCGAACAGATCGGAAAAGATATCTCCGAACCCTCCGGCCCCATAATCGAAACGGTCTCCGGAAGTATAGGCCCTGTAATCGAAACCCGGGCCGCCGGCGCCCTCAAAAGGCGACCGTCCGAACTGGTCGTATTCCTTCCTCTTCTTCTCGTCTTTCAGTACTTCATAGGCCTCGTTCAATTCCTTGAACTTCTGTTCAGCAGTCTTGTCGCCGGGGTTGAGATCGGGATGGTATTTGCGCGCAAGCTTCCTGTATGCCTTCTTTATTTCATCCTGGGAAGCGCCTTTGTTAACTCCCAGTATTTCATAATAGTCCTTAACTTTCGGAGCCATTTTTCTCCTTTGTTCTCATCAAAAAGTATATTTTATGAAGACTTTAATATAATAAAACCTTAGTAAGATCATGTCAAGTTTGTTTCTATGAAAAACATATGTGATTCTTCCTTCTATTTATATGTTATCAACTTTCAGGAAAGACACAAACAAAAAGTAGATGTCCTGCCGTAAACGTTCAATGCTAGTAAAGGCAGCCCATCATCATGTCATTGCGAGGTCGAGCCGAAGCAATCTGTTGTTCTAAAACCGGAGATTGCCGCGCCCGATAAAGCCATGCTCGCAATGACGGCTTTAGACCCGCAAATGAAGCCTTACGCCCAGCTTCAGTAAACGAAAATATCCCCGGCAAAGATGATGGGAAAGTGATGCAGAGTCACTAATAACACGAATGGAAAAGGCACCCCTCCTTTCCCTGCGTAACGGAAAAGGAGGGGTATATAAATAATAACCGGTTCCCCGTCAGGAACAACCGCCATGCAACGGAACTCACAGCAAAGGCGGCCGGCGGCAGTCTTTACAGTTCCTTCAGAATATCTTCGGGGACCTCTTTTTTGACGGAAACGGGCTTGACAGTCTTTTGGACAATCTCCATCGTATCAGTTACCCTCAGGGTCGTAAATAGCAGGTCGAATTTCTGCTCGATCTCTTTCATTATTTTTTCCCTGATGTCAGAGTTTAGGTCCCACCATTTCTTTTTGAGCGTACCGAACCCTTTTTTCCTTGTGCTGTATATGAATTGCTCTTCGGTCTGCCCTTCCTTTCGCTCTTTCGCAAATTCGGTCTTTATGTAATCGTAGACCCCGTTCCTGAAATCATCGGGCAGATATTTGCTGTCATAAATGATATTCTGGAAACCGGTGGCCAGATGGACCTCGGCCGTGGTCGTCTCCGGGAACATGGTAAATGCGTCTTCGGGCAGGGTGGATGCACCGTGCTGGACCGCACCGGCCAGCCCGAAGTCCTTCCTGGCGAGATCGGACATTTGACGCAGGGTCTCGAAATCTATCTTCACCTTGGCCAGGGTGCCGTCGGGCAGAACGACTCCGCCATGGGACGTTCCCGACTGCACACTCAGCTTGCTCAATCCTTTGCCGCCCTTGAACGTCTCTCTGAAACCGTTCAGGTAGGACTTCAGTTCGGCCGGGGTGCTGTTTGCCTTCCCGATCTCTCCGATCTCCCCCCCGATCGATACGTCCATGCCGGAGGGCTGAATTTTTCGTATGAACTCCGCAAGTTCAGCGGTCTTCTCGAAATTCGGACGCTGCTGCTCCCTGGTATCGGGCTTATCGAGGTCTACCAGGGTGGAGGAGTCGATATCGATGTTATAGAATTCGGCATCGATCGCCTCCTGTATCAATCCCCTGATATATCCAGTTTCAGCGTCGGGATCACCGAGATAATTCTTCCTGATAAGCTGGAAATGGTCTCCCTGTATGAAAACAGGTCCCTGGAATCCTTCCCTGACCGCAGCGGCAAGGACTACCGCAGAGTATTCCAGGGGCCTCTGTTTGGTATAGCCTATCTCCGAGCGGGCGATCTCGAAGATAAGCGCTCCCACATTCTGTCTAAGCGCCCTTCTGAATATCGCCCTGGCAACATCATAAGTCAGTCCCCTGATGTTGATGGCCGGAACGGTAAATCCAGGGTATTCCCTGCCCATCTCTTCATAGAGCGACTGAATTGAAGAGGGTACCGCCCCGCATGCCTTTGCGATCTCCTTAATGAGAAGTAACAGTCCTTTCTTTCGTTCTTCACCGGCAAAAACTGCCTCGTATACGAGCTGGTCCATGAAGGCCGCGACCGCACTCCTGTCCATAACCTCAACACCTTCCCTGCCCGCCTTGATGCTCCTGCCCAATTCTTTAATGTCCATTGAATCCTCCTTAGAAAAATATGGGGATGCACGCTGAAGTCTGTGACACAACAAGGATTATTATACCCATTTTTAAAGTCCATTACGACCCGCAAAAAAGCTTCACGGTCGCTGACTTCATCCATAAGCACGATGGACAAGGGCCCGGATGAGACCCCCGGCATTCTTTTGCATGCTTTTTCTGGGCGAGCAAGAAGAGTTTGCGATCGGGTCAGAGTCCCGCCCTGGTCATGCTCCGTCCCTCCTGAAATACCACTGAAAAACCACGCCGATATTCGAGACGATGCTGTTTTTGGAGTTTATAATGAATAACCTGTCGCCTACCCGGAAAAGCTCTCTTTCGATCCTCACAATTTTTTTATCCCGGGATGACCGCCTTCCGAGCTCATCTTCGAACATCGGCACGATCTTGTCCTTCATCCTTAGTTCGGTGTCCATCAGAAATACTGCCACCTCGGGCGAGAGATCGGCTACCCTGTCGAGGAACGCCGCGATCTCACTGTCATAGATCTGCTTGGGAGGTGATGATTTTACTTCGGCATACAGTAAGGAGTTGTCGAACTTCGTGATGACATCGTAATCGCCGCCGACCTTCGGACGTTTGAACTTGACGCCCCATGCCGCCTCGGCCCCGTACTCTCTCCTGAATATCTCCGCGACATACCACTCGAGTGTTTCGCCGAAACTCTTGATGTGCCCGGCAAGTCGGTATCCGCCGGCCTTACGCCTGACGAGCCCGATTCGCAAAAGATATTCGAGATAGTCTTCCGTAACGTTTGCCGTAGAATACCTCGTTACGTCTCCGGTTGAAAAAAAGTCCTGATGCTTTATGACATCCCTAAGTAAGAGACGGAAGGAATATTTGTGTAGCATGAGGTAATAGCCGTCCACAAATTTACTGCGCGGAATAAGGATGTCTTCGGAGGGCTCCTTTTTGTATATGCTAAATCCCCGCCTCCGCAATATCGTATCGATCCCGGGAGTCAGGTCATTCAAGGCTTCTCTCAACCGCCTGACTTCTCTCCTCAGAAAGGCAAGCTCATCAGAAGGCTTGTCATCGGACATGGTGGCTTATAACGCAAATAACTTTATCTAAAAAAGCGTTTTTTACGAGTGAAACAACAAAAACTTATTTGTCGCTCACGAACTTGAGGGCAACGCGCCTGTGCCGCGGACCGTCGAACTCGCAGAAGAAGATGGACTGCCAGGTCCCGAGAACCAGTTTCCCCTCATCGATGAAGACATAATGGGAAATCCCGACAACCGAGGCCTTTATATGGGCCGAGGAATTGCCTTCCCTGTGGTGGTAATCTCCTTCAAAGGGAATTACCTTGTTCAAGAGGGCCTGGATGTCACGCTGCACACTAGGGTCGGCCCCCTCGTTGATCGTTACGCCCGCTGTGGTATGAGGCACGAAAAGATAACAGATTCCGCTCTCGACGCCTGTCTCTTTTAAAACCTCCTGGATTTTGTCGGTGATGTCGATAAACTCGGTCCTGCTCCTGCTTTTGACGTTTATATACCTGATCATTCTTTATCCTCTGACAGAATTTTATTCCCCGAAAAAATCGCGGCGTAAAGTCCTTCTTCCGCCGTGAAATCAATCTCCATTACGAGGAGATTCTCCGGCAAACCGAACTTTCTGATTTTTATTATATCTTTTTCAGTAGTAACAATCCACCCGGCCCCGCTCCTCCCGGCCTCGGATTTTATATCTAAAATATCCGAAGCAGAATATTTGTAATGGTCCCGGTATGCCCTGAATCCGACCAGATCAGCACGGGTTGAGATTACGGTCCTGCGAAAAGACTCCGGGTTCCCAAGAGCACAGAAAGCAAAGATTTTTCTCCCCGTGATCCATGATATCGGATGCTTCTCTCCTGACAAGAACCTGAGGGATACCGGTTCATGCCCTGCAAGAAATATGGGAGACGAAGGATTATGTCGCCTTATATCTTCGTAGAGTTTCCGGAGATCTTCTCTTCCTGCTTCGCCTGAAGAAGAAAGTCGCATGCAATCTTCTTCCATCGGCAAACTTGCCTTGGTGAGAACGATGATGTCTGCATCTGCTATGGAACCGATCGGCTCTCTCAACCGCCCGAAGGGGAGCAATTTCCCATTTCCGAAAGGATTGTACGAATCGATCAGCACAATGTCCCTGTCGCGATAGAGACGGCGGTGTTGAAATCCGTCGTCAAGGATAAAAAGGATCGGGTGTTTGGAAGAGGACTCCTTCGCGAGTCGCGCGATAGCAAACATTCCGGCTTCATACCTGTCGCCTCCCTTAACGACCGCAACATCCCTCAGCTTCTCGGCCATCAGGAACGGTTCATCTCCAGCCTCCTCAGGCGAGAGCTCAGGCCCGTTTCCCTTTGTTACAAAACACGGACCTCTAGCCGTCCCCCTGTATCCCCTGGTCAGGATCACGGGACAGAATCCACGCTTCTTCGCCTCTTCAGCGATCGCCATGCCGGCCGGAGTTTTTCCGGTCCCTCCCACGGTAATGTTGCCGACACTGATCACTGTATAGGGAAGACGTCTCCGGGAAAAGATGGAGAAATATTTCTTCGCCGCGAAACCGGCATAGTATGGGAATTCATAAAAATGCATTTTGATTATATTACCATTTCCTTAATCTCAGCAGGCAGGACTGCAGAATTTAGGTTTAATGGGGAGTCGAGCGAAAAAATTGCACTATTTCTCACGATATGGTAGCATTTTTTAAGAAGAGTGAAGCCACGAAGGCTGTAACAGGACGGAAGTCCGCTTGGAAAGCCTTGGTGGCTTTTTTTATTTTCAAACAAAGAAGATAAGAATTTGTCCGCTAAGACACAAGGCATCAAAGTTATGAGCAATGAGCC